>JAKJCA010000087.1 GCA_022706685.1 Bacillota bacterium | reverse complement strand
ATGCGCCGTACCCTGCATCGTCGCTTTGTACGACGACATACAGAGGCTGTCCGACACGACGCGCGCGAGGATTTCGTCTTCCTTCGGCGCGGGCAGTTCGAACTCCTCGAGCCGCAAATCCTTCGTGCCGTATAACCTGACCGCTTTTGTTTTCATCATCAAACCTCTTTCACGCCTCAAAGTACCGTGATGTTGAGCCGCTTCGCCTCTTCGAGAAAAGTTGCCGGCAGCCGGCCGTCGTTGACGACGGCGTCGAAATCCGCCAGCCGGGCGAAAGTGAACGGCAGAATGCGGCCGATTTTGGAACTGTCCGTCAGCGCGACGGCGGTTCTCGCCTTGGATATCACGAGCGCTTTGACGGCGGCCTCGCTCTCGTTGCCGCCGGTAAAGCCGCTTTCCCCGGTATAGCCGCCCGTGCCGATGAAGGCGGTGTCGATGTTGATGCCCGCGATCATCTCGAGCGTGCTGCGGCCCGACAAAGCGAGGTTGTCCCGGCTGAGGTTGCCTCCGCAGATGTTGATGGACGGGCGGGTGAGTTTCATCAGTTCCAAAGCGATGTTCGGCCCGGTCGTGAAGACGCTTAGTTCCATGTCCGGCAGCAGCCGCGCCAGGGCAAGCCCGGTCGTGCCCGCGTCGATGAACACCGCGCTGCCCGGCTGAATCAGCAGCAGCGCCTTTTGCGCGATAATGCGTTTGTAGCCGCTGTTGACGCGCTCGCGCGTCTCAAAGCGCGGTTCCACCGACGATTGAGGCCGCCGCGCCCCGCCGCGGACACGCTCGATGAGGTTCTCCGCTTCGAGAAAGCCGAGGTCCCGGTGAAGGGTCATCAGGCTGACGCCGGGGAAAAGCGCGCTCAGCTGTTTGACCGTCGCAGAGCCGTTTTCCTCAATGAAAGCGAGTATTTTCTCCCGTCTGACGCTGTTCATATTCCGCCTTTATCCATGTAAAATGTTAGGTTTTGTTAAATATAACATTTCATAACATCTCTGTCAACTTTTTCATAATAAAATTCCGTTGTTTTGCAACAGCTGGGCCGTTTGTTTTGAATTGTCCACCCTTTGAGTATGTGCTCGCACAACGCGCGGAGCGGGCAATTTAGCCAGGGAAACGCAGCTGGTCGAGATTGGGTACGATCTTGTTCAAATGACTACCCACTACCCCACCTGCGAGATCTGCGCGCCGCTGCAGGGCCGGGTGTACAGCATTTCCGGGAAAGACAAGCGCTTCCCCCCACTTTCCCAGGCCTTTAAAAACGGGTATCACAATGTACACCCTAATTGCCGGCACTCGGTACATGCCTGGATTGAAGATCTGCAGGACCCGGAAGAGCTCCAGCAAGCCCTTGATGACGGCGGAAAACCCTTTGAGGATCTCCGGCCCGAGGAGGAGAAAAAGCTTTACAACGAGCAGCAGTCACAAAACCGCCGGGCGAGGGATGACCGCCGGCAGTATGAACGGTATAAGGAGCGCCTCGGCGAGGATGCACCGAAGACCTTCAGCGCATTTCGGAGGATGAAGAAGGCGGGTGGGGAACGCTGGGAGGATCTGCAATACTATTACCGCTATAAAGGCGACAGGCCTACTTATTGCGTTAAGATTGATCGTGATCTCGAAAAGCTCGGCATTACCGAAAAGGGCAAGGCTTTTCCCGCAGATAATGCCTTTGAGGTGAAAAGTTGGAGAGTTCATGCGACTAATAAATTAACAGCTTCCGGCTTAGGTAAAGACGTGGCCTTAAGCTGGAAAAATGGGGCTAAAATAGCATTTAGACATTATCCTGAACCAAACACCCTCTTGAATTATTACCACGAGGATGGTATAATTGAAATTAAAGAAATCGACGGAAGAGTTCAGACAATCGTTACGCCGGCTGATTTCGGAAGCCGTACTATCGCTATATTGGAGGCGATACAGAAACATGTTAAATGAAATTGAAGACGTAATTTGCCCGGCCCTGTCAAGGCGGATAGAACTCGGGTATTGTCAGGATTTGCAAATGGCCGTCGACGACGAGATTGTGTGGAGCGGTGTTCAGGATCGTTTCTCGCAAGAGCAGGAAAAAATCTGTTTAGCGTGTAAGAAGAGAAAGGATCCAGCGGCAGATTAGAGCAAAACTCAATAAGCATAGCACTCTCAACCGAGGGTGCTATTTTTATACCCATCGGCGGGTTACGCCGAAGAATAGTCACCTTGACTTAAAACAGGAGGAAACATGAAAAAGCACAGCATTCTGCCAGTGGATATCCAGCTTTTTGCCGAAGATCCGCCCGCAGAGCAAGACACGCCCGACGGGAGCCACCCACCTGCGGGAGACCCGCCGAAAACATTCACGCAGGAGGAAGTCAAGGGCATTGTTGCCAGGGAGAGTAAGTCTGCGGTCGAAAAGTTGTTCAAAGACGCCGGGATCGCCCCGGAAGGCGATTATAAGGCATCGATGAAGGCCTTCAAAGACTGGCGCAGGACAACCAGGAAACTGAACTCAATATGGATATAAGAAATTGAAACACCGCCATCGACGCGAAGGCGGCGTTTCAAGAGAGCAACCTATTTAGCCGAGCCGCTCGACAAATTCGCCGATTCGTTTCAGCGCTTCTTCCAGGTGTTCGGTGGAGTAGCAGTAGGATACGCGCACAAAACCCTCCCCGCAGTCGCCGAAGGCGGTGCCGGGCACGACGGCGACCTTCTTTTCGTCCAGGAGCCGCTGGCTGAAATCCTCGCTGCTCAGGCCGGTCTTTTTGATGCAGGGGAAGCAGTAGAACGCGCCTTCCGGTTCGAAGGTATCCAGGCCGATGGCGTTGAAGCCGTCGACCACCAGGCGGCGGCGCATGTCGTAGACTTTCATCATTTCGCGTACGTCGTCCTCCGCTTTTTCAAGCGCGGTGAGCGCCGCATACTGGGCGATGGTCGGCGCGCTCATAATGCCGTGCTGGTGGAGTTTCGTCAGCGCGGCGATGAGTTCGCGCGGGCCCAGCGCGTAGCCGAGGCGCCAGCCGGTCATCGCGAACGCTTTGGAAAAACCGCTGACGATAATCGTGCGTTCCTTCATGCCCGGCAGTTCGGCGATGGAGACGTGCGTTTTCCCGCTGTAGGTGAACTCGCCGTAGATTTCGTCGGCGATGACGATGATGTCCGTGCCCCGCACGATGTCCGCAATGGCTTCGAGGTCGGAGCGTTCCAAGATGGCGCCCGTCGGGTTGTTGGGGTAGGAGAGCACCAGCAGTTTCGTCTTCGGCGTGATCGCCCGTTTCAGGTCTTCTGCTTTCAAGCGGAACTTGTCCTCCGCCTTGGTGGCGATGGGCACATACACGCCGTTGCTCATTCCCGTCAGCGGGCCGTAGCATACGAAAGAGGGCTCGCCCATGACGACCTCGTCGCCCTCGCTGAGCAGCACGCGGAAACACAAGTCGATGGCTTCCGAGCCGCCGACGGTGATCAGGCAGTCCGTGTCGCCGTTGTACGATACGTGAAAACGCCTTTCGTAATAGGCGGCGATGGCCTGGCGCAGTTCGACGAGGCCGGAGTTGGAGGTGTACTTCGTTTTGCCCTCGCGCAGCGTCTGAATGCCCGCCTCGCGGATACATGCCGGCGTCTGGAAGTCGGGCTCGCCTATCCCGAGGGAAATGACGTTGTCCATCGTCGCGACGATGTCGAAAAACTTGCGGATGCCCGACGGTTTGACGTCTTTGATTTTTTGGTTGAGTTTGCTTTGGTAATCCATTGCGCGGCCCCCTGTAAGGTTTCCCGTGAAGTTCGTTTCATTGCATAATATACTAAACCGCGCCGCGCTCCGCGTCAAGACGGCGCCCCGCGCGAAAATACCGCCTCGAAGCCGCAAATCCTTTGCATTGTACTCGCCCGTGTGATAATCTAATAGCGGTAAAATCGCTTACAGGCAAATAAACTTTCGGAGGTGTTGACATGGATTCTCTTCTCAGCAAAGGGGATTATGAACGGCAGAACGACCTGACACGAGACGCGAGAATGGACTGGTGGCGCAAAGCGAGGTTCGGCATGTTCGTGCATTTCGGCTTGTATTCCCAATACGGCCAGCACGAGTGGGCGATGACGCAGCAGAATATCCCCATCGCGGAATATGAAAAGATAGCGGACTCTTTCAACCCCAAACCGGGCGCCCCGCGCGAATGGGCGGCGCTGGCGAAAAAGGCCGGCATGAAGTACATGGTCATGACCACGCGCCACCACGAGGGTTTCAGCTTGTGGGATTCGAAGGCGAACCCCTACAACAGCGTCAACTACGGCCCGCACCGCGACATCGTGCGCGAATTTGTCGACGCCTGCCGCGAGTTCGGCCTGGGTATCGGTTTTTATTCCTCGCTGATGGACTGGCACCATCCCGACGGCTGGCGCTGCGCCTTCGACACCGAGGCGCGGCGGCGGTTCAACGACTATATCACGCAGCTGAATACCGAACTGCTGACCAATTACGGCAAAATCGACATCCTATGGTATGACGTTTCGGCGCCGATGGAATCCTGGGAGGGTTGGGATTCGCTCGAGCGCAACCAGAAGATGCGGCAGCTCCAGCCGCACATCATCATCAACGACCGCAGCCGCCTGCCGGAGGATTTCGGCACCCCGGAGGAGCACGTCACTGCGGCCGACCGCGACTGGGAGGCCTGCATGACCTTCAACGGCCTCAGTTGGGGCTACGTCGACTCGGCGCAGGCCGTGAACTACAGCTACAACGCCCAGCGCATTATCCGCATGCTGCAGACCTGCGCGAGCGGCGGCGGCAACCTGCTGCTCAATATCGGCCCCAAACCCGACGGCTCCGTACCCGACGACGCCGTCGAGCCGCTGACCAAGGTCGGCGCCTGGCTGGCGGAAAACGGCGCGGCGGTCTACGGCAAACTGGTCAAAAACAAGGGTGAAGATTCACAGTGGTTCGGCTCCAACGGCATCTCTTCCGCTACGTCCGACGGCAGGTGCGTCTACCTCTGGCACTGGATCTGGCCCGTCAACGGCGTGACGGCCGTCGGCGGCTATATGACGGCGCCCAAAAGGGTCTATCTGCTCAAAGACGGCGCCCCCGTCGAGTTCGAGCATAAAGGCCACAGAATCCTGCTCAAAAACCTGCCGAATACTTCGCCCGACACCCACGCCGGGATCGGCGTCATCGCCATGGAGTTCGACGTGCGGCCCGAATACACCTTCGCCACCTATTACCCGCAGCTGCACGGCGGCCGCGATATCGCCGGCGACAATAAAATTTAGGAGGGCGGCCGATGATTGCTCTGGTAGCCAAATGCTTTGTCCTGCCGGGCAAAGAAGAGGAGTTCAAGGCGCTGGCGGCGCCCCTGATCGAGGCGAGCAACCTCGAGGACGGCTGCCTTTCCTACGGCCTTTTCCGCGCGAAAGACGGCGCGCACCTCGCCTTCGTCGAACGCTGGAGGGATGCCGCCGCGCTCGAGGCGCACAACAACAGCCCGCATTTTACTTCTATCGTGCCCCGCTTCGCCGCGCTGGTGTCCAAACCCGGCGAGGTCGAGTTTTACGAGGAGTTCTGACAACACGGAGGGATTCGATTTGAAAGTCGTCGCGTTTAACGGCAGCCCCAACCGTGAGGGCAACACCTGGCAGGCGCTGAAAATTGTCACCGATGTCCTCAACAGCAGGGGCGTGGAAACCGAAATCATCCATGTCGGCGGGAGCCCC
>JAKJCA010000037.1 GCA_022706685.1 Bacillota bacterium | reverse complement strand
GACCTGCGCGGCGGGCACCGTGCCCGTTCCGCCGTTGAGGTTGAAAGTAATTGTCACCTCGGGTTTGGGCTGGTAAATCGCGAACAGAAGCGTCGTCGACGTGGCGGGTACCAGATAGGACCAGAAACCGGTCGTCGCTGTCGATGATGTGTTGAAACCGGCGAGGACCATTCCGGCCTTACTGAAACCGGTATAACCGGACAAGTCGACTGTCAGCCCCACCTGGGTCTGAATCTGCACCGTCGCTCCGGTCCCGCCGTTGGCAAACAGGGTGATGGTGTGCGCGTTGCCTGTCCAGATTGCGTAGAGCGTGACGCCGTAAGCCGGGACGGTGAAACTTGTCAGTTTCTGTGCGGCGGTTGCGTTCGGCGAAAGGCCCCAGCCGGAGAAAGTATAGCCGGTACGGGTATAGCCGGTCTGGCTGACGTCGACTGCCGTACCGAAGTTGGCCGTAAACGCTTCGGGCGCTGTTCCGCTGCCGCCATTGAGATCGTATGTCACCGTATACTGGTTGATTTGCCACACGGCATATAATGTGGCGCTGCCATCCGGCACTGTAAAGGATGCCAGCGCGGTCGTGGCATACTGGCTGGTATTCCAGCCCAGCAGCGAATAGCCGGTGCGCAGGTTGGCATATTCCGCCGTAGGCAGAGGCACAGGACTGCCGTAGTCCCCCGTGTAATCGCCGGGCGGGGTGCCCTCGGCGCCGTTGAGGTTGTAGGAGACCGAACCCTGATTGACCGTCCACGCAGCCGTAAGCGTTTGATTGGCGGTCAGCGCGACGACGGTGGAGCCGAAATACCGGGTTGCGCCGTCAAACCAGCCGGCGAAGGTGTAACCCGTTTTTTCGGGTGTCGGGAAACCGAGTGTGCCTTCGGCATAGGTCGCTGCATACGTAACCGTCGAGTATTTGATACCGGTTGTTCCGTTGATTTTGCCTCCGGCGGGGTCGAATGCCACCGTGTAGGTACCCAGTACCCATTTTGCATAAAGGGTCTTGTTCGCCGTGCCCATGGTATAAGGCCAGACAACAGGCTGAGTCAAGCCCTCGTCAAGGTACCAGCCGGCAAAATTGAAACCGGGTTTATCCGGAGCGGCGGGCTGGGCAATCTCCTGGCCGAACTGCGCATTAATCGGCGCCATCCCGTCCGCGCCGCTGAAAGACAATGTGTAGCTGTTGCGCGTATAATGCAGTTTCAGTACCAGACCGCCGCCGCCTTCGATAACACCTGCCGTGACATTGCCGGCGTATCCATAGTTCGCCGTGAACCCGGCGATGGTCTCCCACTGCGCGATGCCGACCTGGCCGGTGGTGCCGGACTGGGTGGTGGAAAGCCCGAGTGAATAGGTCTGGGCGCCGATATCCTGCAGATAATGCTGAACGGTAAAGGTTGCGGCGGATGGCGACCAGACAGCATACAAGGTCGCGCCCATTGCGTTCATGGTATAGTTGGCCCCGTCGGCATAGACAACGCCGCCGCCCGCAGAAGTCGCCCAGCCGGCAAAGGAATAACCGGTTCTGACAAATACATTGGGTGTCAGGGCCGCCGTGGACAAATAGGCGATATTCTGAGGCGCCATACTGCCGCCCGTCGCGCCGTTGCCGTTAAAAACGACCTGATACGTTTGCGCGGTCCATGTCGCCGTAACGCTGAGATTGCCGGTGGGAATGACCGGCGGAAGCTCGGGCGTCCAGCCGGCAAACTGATAACCGGGTCGTGTCGGATTGGGTGGAGGCGTATATGCCGTGCCGAATTTCCCGCTGATGGGGCTGATGGAGCTGCCGCCCGCGGTGTTGAAACTGATGGTATAGAAGACCCTGTCATAGAACAGCATCAGCGTGAGGCTGCCGTTGCCGGCTATGATGCCCGACGCGACCGTGGACGGATGGGAAGGATTGCTGGCGAAGTTGGCATAGGTTTTATATGTACCGTTTCCTGTTTGCCCGGTGGTTCCGGTCTGTGTGGTCGTTTCGAATAGCTCATATGTTCCGGTTGCCGTTTCAAGGTAATGGTTGACATTATACGGGGTGTCGGTATTCGGTGTCCAAACGGCATAGAGAATCACCGTGCCCCCGTTGACAGCCGTGAGGTTGGAGACGCTTTGCCCGGCAGTGTAATCGGGCGATACCGCACCCGCGCTGTTAGCCCAGCCGGCGAATGAATACCCTGCCCTGACGGGCAGATCCGTGCTCAGGTCGAACGCGGTGCCGTACAGCGCAGCGGTCGGCGCAGGAGCCGAAGAGCCTCCGTTGGCGTTATAAACCACCGTATAGGCGTTGGCGTCCCACTTGGCGTAAAGCGTTGCGCCTTCCGAGTTCATGGTATAGTTCGCGCCGTCGTCATACGCCTTCGCTCCGCCCGAGGTCGTCGCCCAGCCGGCGAAACGGTAGCCGGTACGTGAAAAGGTGTTGGAATTGAGGGCATACACCTGGCCGAAAAGCATCAGCTGCGGCGGCATGGAACCGGTGACCCCTGGCGCGTTTGCGTTGAAATTGAGGTTATAGGAGTTGGCCGACCAAACCGCGTAAAGTATTTTGCTCTCGGGTGTTGTCATTGTATAGGTTGCGCCGTTGGTATAGGCCACTGTCCCGGCGTCGGCGTTCTCCTGTGAAGTCGCCCAGCCGATGAATGTACGCCCGGTCAGCGTATAGGTGTTCAAAGATAGCGAGGCGCTTTGGAGATACACGATGCCTTGATTGGCCATGGTTCCCGAACCGCCGTTCGGGTTGAATACGATGTTGTATACATTTGCGGACCAGACCGCGTACAGCGTGATGGTAGCCCCCGCTGTCGATGTCAGGTTCATAACGCTCTGCTGGTTGATATACGTCGGCGACGTCGCTCCTGCGGTGGCGCTCCACCCCAGGAAGGAGTAGCCGCTTCTGGAAAAGCCGTTGTTGTTGAGCGCTCTTGCCACGTCATAGGTATGGGTCGAACTGACGGTCGTGCCGCTCGTCGCGCCGTTTCCGTTGTATGCCACGGTATAGGTGATCGGTATCCATTTGGCATAAAGCGTCACACTAACGGCGCCCATGGTGTAATTGCCGCCGTCCGGGTATTCGGCGGCTCCGCCGGCGGTGGCCGCCCAGCCCCCGAAGGTATATCCGATTCTCGAGAAACCGTTGATGGTCAGAGCGGCCGTCGCGCCCGAAGCGATGGTTTGGGCCGCCATAGACCCGGTCGTCGCGCCGTTGCCGTCAAAGGTCACCGTGTTCTGATTAAAGGCGAGATTCTGAATCGCCAACTGCAGCTGCTGCGCGCAGTAATCGACATACGGTTGGTAAATGACATTGTAGTTGTATGATTTCGCCGCTGTTGCCGCCGCATAAGCCTCGTCAAGGGCTGCGCGGGAACCCTCGGTATAATAGGAATAAGTCCCCGTCTTCCAGTGGGCAAGTTTGGGGTTAAAGGAAGCGTCCGCGGTGTTGCATGCTGTAATGAGTATATCCAGCGGGCTGATCTGCGAGCCGTAATAGGTGTTTCCAAGGCCTGAAACGACCGTTTGCGACGTACCGTCAGAATAGTTCGCGCTGCGAAGCACCAGGCTCGCGTGGGCGCCGGTCAGGTTGGTTGCGGCGGTATCAACGGCTGTCTGGGGCGCGTTGGGTTTGGTCAACTGCGTCCAAGCGGCTTCGGAATATGAATTGAAAAGTGTCCAGCCGGAAGCAAAATACCAGCTTTGGGGGTTTTTGCCTTTATTGGTGTTGTCAATGCCTCCGGAGGCCGGATCCGCACCGTTCGCGGTTACAATCGTCGTCACGTTGTCGGAACCTGCGAATGCTTTGGTCGTCACTCCGTTGCAGGTGTTGAGGAGACTGCGCAAAGAGCCTTTGTTGACGTTGACAATGTCGACGGTAACCCCGTGGTAATACTGCATCCAGTTGGGATCCAGGGTTCCGGGTTTGTCTCCCCTGGCCGTCCATTGTGTTATGACGGTGTAGGTGCCCGCCGCGCCGGAACCGTAGAGCGTCGAGGCGGTCTGCATCCCGGCGGTGATGAAACCGCCCCCCGTCGAGGTTGTGCCGTCTACGGGACCCGACGGGTTGAGGGCGCTGAGCGCAACGGAGTTGCTTGTGCCGAGCACATTGCCGGTGCCGCCCGAATAGGCAGCGTCGCCCTGCCTGACATGGATGGTTTCATAGGTAAGGTCCCGGTTGGTATCCGTTGAGCGCATGGTCCCGTGAATAAAGAAGTGAATGCGGAAATTATTCTCCTGCAAGGTCTGCACACTGGTGTCGAGATAAACGGTCGCTTTCGCGCGGTCGGTATCCCCGCCGCCGTAAGTACCGGTCCCGTTAGCAAGATACTGGTCGCCCCACGCCAAATGCGCCGGGTCGGCAATAAGCATTGTTTTTCTCGGGACAGTGGTATCCCCGTCGTCATTGTGCGAGTTGGAAGCGAAATTGAAGTAACCGGAACTGTACTCGTTGCCGGCGTTGGCCTCCCTGCCGATGGTGTTGCCGTATACACCTTTTCCGAGAAAGCGCGAGACATACTGCACGTCGGCGGCGTTGGCTACCTGCGTGTATGCCGAGGCGAATGCCCAGACGCCGGCCGGAAAAATAATGTTCTCGACATAAGAAAAACCGTAGGTGGTATAGGTATCCGTAACCGCGACGCCGGTGTAGGGGTTGTTCCATGTATAGGTATACTGCACCGCCACCCGGATAACGGAACCCGCGGTCGCCGTACCGCCCTGAATCTCCCAAACGGCCGCGGTCGTGTTGGTCGTACTGCCGGAAACCAGCGTCGCAGACGCGCTGACGCCCGTACCGGTCAGGGTCACGGTAACATTGCTGACCGCAACAGAAGAAGCAAAACTGATGGTTGGCCAATAGGGCGTTTCGCCCGCAAGAGCCTGGGAGCCATAGGTTCCCGTAACATACGGTACCCCGGACTGGGTTGCTTTTTTAATGGTATTTCCGCTGCCCATGGTGTCGTCGCCCGCCGCGCCGACACGCGTAACATCTGTAACATCAAGGGTAACATCCGGGGCCGGCCTCCGGAAAGCGGATGTGCTGAAAGGCGTGAGAGCCTGGGGCTGCGCGGCCTCTTGCGCCGACGAGCCGACCCCCATGCCGACACTTGCCAAAACAAGCGCCGTAACCATGAGTACACTGAGCAGTTTTCTGATTTGCCTCATGTTATGCCTCCGTTCGTTAAAAAGAAATCATATATTTATCCGCTAAATGTCAGGTTCATACTAACACAGGAGCAGGATACTGTCAAACGCGCGGCAGGCTGTAAGGTCGTTGTGCAGTGCTTTGCCCGCCTTGTAATATTCGCGCGCGGTGCTATAATATATTCCTTGAATGATATGCGCGTTGGAAGGCCTGCGGGCACGAAGACCGCCGAAAGGAACACCGATGAAAGAGAAGACATTCTACATTACAACGCCGATTTACTACCCTTCGGGCAAACTGCATATCGGCCACAGTTACACGACGGTGGCGGCCGATACGATGGCGAGGTTCAAACGTCTGCAGGGCTTCGACGTCATGTTCCTGACGGGTACCGACGAACACGGCCAGAAAATCGAGGATAAAGCCCGCGAAGCGGGCAAAACTCCGAAGCAGTATGTCGACGATATCGTCGCCGGCATTATCGAATTATGGAAACTGATGAACATCAGCAACGACAAGTTCATCCGCACAACGGACCCGGCGCACGAGAAAGCGGTCCAGATGATATTTGCCAAATTGTATGAAAAAGGCGATATCTACCTCGGCAAATACAGCGGCATGTACTGCAAAACCTGCGAAGCTTTCTGGACGGAAACGCAGCTTGACGGGGACAAGTGCCCCGAATGCGGCGCGGATGTCGCAAAAGCGCAGGAGGATGCGTACTTTTTCAGGCTTTCCTCTTACGCGGGCAAGCTGATGAAATATTACGAAAAGCACCCGGAGTTTATCGAACCCGGGAGCAGGCTCAACGAGATGGTCAACAACTTCATCCGGCCCGGCCTCGAGGACCTTTGCGTTTCCCGGACTTCTTTCAAGTGGGGCGTCCCGGTCAGTTTCGACAAGAAACACGTCGTCTACGTATGGATTGACGCTCTTTCCAACTATATCACCGCGCTGGGTTACGGCGGGGAAGACGACAGCCTCTATAAAAAATACTGGCCGGCCGACGTGCATCTCGTGGGAAAGGAAATCGTACGGTTTCATACCATTATCTGGCCGGCGATGCTTATGGCGCTCGGCGAGCCGCTGCCCAAAAAGGTGTTCGGCCACGGCTGGCTGCTGCTGGAAGGCGGCAAGATGAGCAAGTCGAAAGGCAATGTCGTCGACCCTGTCATCCTTTGCGGGCGCTACGGCGTCGACGCGGTCCGTTATTTCCTGCTGCGCGAGATTCCTTTCGGTTCAGACGGCGTGTTCTCCAACGAAGCGCTCATCAACCGCATCAACGCGGACCTTGCCAACGATCTTGGCAACCTGTTATCCCGCACGGTCGCCATGGCGGACCGCTACTTTGGCGGAACGGTACCGGCCGAGCGCGCCTTTGAGGATATCGACGATTCGCTGGGGCAGCTTTGCGTCTCCACCAAAGCGTCGGTTGAGGAATACCTTGAAAATCTGCAGTTTTCCAACGCATTGACCGAACTGTGGAAACTCATCTCGCGAACCAATAAGTTCATCGATGAAACGGCGCCGTGGCAACTGGCGAAAAAAAAGGACGCGATGCCGCGGCTCGCAGGCGTCCTGTACTGCCTTTGCGAAAGCCTGCGCATTATCTCCGTGCTCCTGAGCCCCTTCATGCCTGAAACGGCAGGCAAAATACGCCGCCAGCTGGGTTTGGGCGCCTCCCCCGATACCTGGGACGAAGCCGGCGTCTGGGGGCTATATCCCGGCGGCACGAAAATGAACAAAGGCGACATCATCTTTCCGCGGATTGACGCGCTGAAAGAACTCGAGGCGCTCGGTGAAGCCGCGGCGCCCAAGCCGGAGCCCGTCCCCGAGCGTCTTGAAGGAACAGCCGCCCTCGTCGATATCGAAGACTTTGCGAAGATCAGCCTGACGGTTGCGGAAGTCATTGCCTGCGAACCGGTGCCGCGCGCGAAGAAACTCTTAAAGCTGACACTCGACGACGCAAGCGGCTCGCCGAGAACCGTCGTGTCCGGCATCGCGCCGTGGTATCAACCCGAGGAGCTGACCGGCCGAAAAATCATTCTGGTGGCCAATCTCAAGCCGGCGGTGATTTGTTCCGTGGAAAGCCGAGGCATGATTCTTGCCGCCGACTGCCCCGACGGCACGGTCAAGGTCTTGTTTGCCGACGATCTGCCCGCCGGAGCGCGCATCCGTTAGCGGAATGGACAATATTTTCGACACTCACGCCCATTATGACGACCGCGCCTTTGACGCGGACCGCCTGACGCTGCTGGATTCCCTGCCCGGGCAGGGAATACGCGCCGTCATCAACTGCGGGACCAACGAACAATCAAGCCGGGAAAGCGCGCAGCTCAGCCGCCTTTTCGGCTTTGTTTATTTTGCATGCGGCATTCATCCCCATGACGCGGGGCAGGCCGTTCCCTTAAAAAAAAACGCCGCGATGCTTGAACTGGCCGCCGACGGCAAATGCGCGGCTATCGGCGAAATCGGCCTGGATTACCATTACCAATACAGCGGCAGGGACGTCCAGCTTGTTTTTTTTGAAGAGCAACTGGCGCTGGCCCGCGAACTGAGGAAACCGGTCATTATCCATGACCGCGAAGCGCACGCGGGCACGCTGAATCTGCTGAAGAAATACAAACCTGCCGGTGTGATGCATTGTTTTTCCGGCAGCGCCGAGTTCGCCGCCGAGGTACTCCGCTTGGGTATGTATATCGGCCTTGGCGGAGCCGTCACCTTCCGAAACGCAAAAAAGCCACTCGAGGCGGCGCGGGCGACGCCCCTGGAACGGCTGCTGCTGGAAACGGACTGCCCTTATATGGCCCCCGAACCGCTGAGGGGAAAACGCTGCGACTCGGCAATGATACCCTACGCGGCGCAAAAAATCGCCGATGCCAAAGGCATCGGCGCGCAGACTTTGATTGACATCACGACGGAAAACGCCTGCCGTCTGTTCGGTATCAGCCTCGGTTGAAGAATCAATACCCGAAATAGCCGGGTATCAGATAGGTCACGGTCGACATGATGACGCCGGCGATGAAAATGCCCAGCGCAATCAGCGGCAGGGCTTTTTTGATTTTCATTTCCAAAAGCGCCGCGATCAGGGCTCCGGTCCAGCCGCCCGTCCCGGGCAGGGGGATGGCAACGAAAAGAACCAGGCCGAGATCCCGCCAGCGTTTGACTTTGCCGCTCTGTTTGAGAGAGCGCTCCTCCAGTTTCCTAATGAGTTTCGAGAATCCCCTCTTATCCCGCAGAAAATCGAATATTTTACGGATAAACAGCAGGATAAAGGGAATCGGCAGAATATTGCCGATAAAACAGATGACAATCGCGGGCAGAAAATCCATTTGAAGCAATTTGGCGGCGATCATCCCGCCTCTGAGTTCCAGTATCGGAAACAGCGAAATGATAAATACGATAAGCTCTTTGGGGATTCTCCCTTGAAAAAGTTCGACGAAGTAACGGGCGATTGTTTCTGCCATCAGGTTTCTCCGATCCATTTTGGATTTTTGCTCAGGAAATCATAGGCTTTGCGTAAAATCTCACGGTCATTGTCAAAGCGGAGGCTTTCCATCGCTTTATCATAGTTCTGCCAGGCATAATCCTCGATTTCCTCGCGCTGAATGGAAGTGCTGGTATTTGTGGCGGCGGCAAGGAATATCGTCACGCGCTTTTCAACGCGGTTTTGAATCGTATACTCCGATGTGGCGGAAAATTCCGGGATAATACGGATGGTGACGCCGGTTTCCTCCAAAACCTCGCGCCGGGCCGTCTGTTCCTCGGTTTCGCCTGCTTCCATATGCCCTTTGGGGAAGCCCCAATGCGCGCTGCGGCGGTTTTTAATCAGCAGAAAACGGATTTCGTCGTTGATGCGCCTGAAAACAATGGCGCCGCAGGAATTTTCATACAGGCACTCCATGGTGTAATCCGCCGGGTTCAGCGCAAAAGAAACGGCCTTTGCGATTTGATTATCGATGAATACTTCTCCCTTGGCCGCCACAGCCAGAAGCATCGCGTCGCTCCCCTTGCGGCGCAGGACAGCCACCACACGGCCGTCAAAGTTCCTGACCGCTTTGCCGACACCGAGCACAAACGCGCCATCAATATTGCCGGAAAACGATTTGGCTCCTTCGACTCTGCCGAAATTCAACAGGTAAACGCCCGTTCCGCCCTCAAAAGCGGAGTCGACGGGGTGGGTGATTTGAACACGAACATATCTCCCGAGCATACTTGAAAAAGGCCCTCCGACCCGGCAGCCGCCAGCGCCTTGCAAGGCCGGCTGCCGCAAATTACCAAAGTATTATATAAGCGGCAGGCGAAAAACACAAGAAGAGGCCCGGCGGGAGCCGGAAAAACTTTTTTCAAAACTGTTGACAAATCCGGCAAGGCGGGAATATAATGACGCAAACAGATAAACCGTTGAGTAAGAGTAGTACATCCGGATACCGTTTCACAGAGAGCCGCAGGCGGTGGGATTGCGGCAGGCAGGACCGAATCGAATGGGCTTACGAGGGCAGGCCGAAAACGTGCGGGGCACGTGAGTAGTATCTGACGGGGACTTCACCCGTTATCAGGGAAGCGCGTATGCAAGTGCGCGAAACGAGCGGGCAGACATTGCGCCGTCAATGCTGTCAATTTGGGTGGTACCGCAGGAGTGAACTCTTGTCCCTTATATGGGACAAGAGTTTTTTGTTTTACCATGAGGTGAGTTGCTATGAGAATCAATCGTTTTGTCAATCAGCGCGCGGTTTTTCGATGGCGCCGCAGTCCGCAAACCGTCCCGGAAATAAATAAGTCAATATAACAAAAGGAGTTGTCAGCATGTCCAATCATAAAAATGTCCCGTACCGCATCTACCTGCCCGAGCACAGGATTCCGAAGCAATGGTACAATATCCGCGCCGACCTCAAAGAGCAGCCAGCACCGATGCTCAACCCCGGCACGCTCCAGCCGTTGAAGGAGGAGGAACTCTATCCCGTTTTCTGCGAGAAACTGGCCAAGCAGGAAATGAACGACACCGACCGCTACATCGACATCCCGCAAGGGATTCTGGATTTTTACAGGATGTACCGCCCTTCTCCGCTGATTCGCGCCTATTGCCTGGAACAGGAACTCGATACCCCTGCGAAGATTTATTACAAATTCGAAGGCAACAATACCTCCGGCAGCCACAAACTCAACTCGGCCATCCCCCAGGTCTACTTCGCCAAGGAACAGGGCATCACCGCTCTGACGACTGAGACGGGCGCCGGCCAGTGGGGCACCGCGCTGGCAATGGCCTGCGCTTACTACCACATGCCGCTGACCGTGTATATGGTCAAAACCAGTTATCAGCAAAAGCCTTACCGCAAAAACATCATCGAAACTTTCGGCGCAAAGATTATCCCGAGCCCGAGCGACACGACAAACGCCGGACGCGCGATTTTAGAGCGTTTCCCGGGCACCGGCGGCTCGCTGGGCTGCGCGATTTCCGAAGCGGTCGAGACCGCCGTCACGACGCCCAATACCCGCTACGTACTCGGCTCTGTGCTCAACCATGTTCTGCTGCACCAGTCGGTCGTCGGACTCGAAGCCAAAGAAGCGATGGAGATGTACGGCGAATACCCGGATATGGTTATCGGCTGCGCCGGCGGCGGCTCAAACTTCGGCGGCCTTATCGCGCCCTTCCTCAGAGACCGCATCGAAGGCAAGCGCGACACGCGTTTCATCGCCGTCGAACCGGCATCCTGCCCTTCCTTCACCCGCGGCAGATACGCCTATGATTTCGGCGACACCGGCAAAATGACGCCGTTGATCAAAATGTGTACGCTCGGCAGCGATTTTCTCCCCTCGCCCAACCACGCCGGCGGCCTGCGCTATCACGGAATGAACTCTGTTTTGAGCAAGCTTCACGTCGACGGTATCGTGGAGGCGGAGGCGGTCGAACAGACAGCCGTATTCGAAACAGCGGTGCGTTTTTCGCGCTGCGAAGGCCTTCTGCCCGCTCCGGAGTCTTCCCACGCGATTTATACCGCCGTGCAGGAAGCGCTTAAATGCAAAGAAACCGGAGAGGAGAAAACCATCCTGTTCGGCCTGACGGGTACCGGCTATTTTGACATGGCTGCCTACGACGCGTATCTTTCCGGCAAAATGACTGACTACATCCCAACCGAGGAAGACCTTCAGAAGGGTTTCGACGGCCTGCCGGTTGTCTGAACGCTTTCCCTGCCCTGCCCTGCCGCGTCCGCGCAAGCGGGCGCGGTATTTTTATTGATTGTAAGCCGCAAGGAACGAATATTGAACACGTTGTTCCCGTTATGTTATGATAAACCGTAAACTGCAATCTGCGGGAAATGGAGAAAGCAACATGATTTTTAACCCTTCCGGGGAGGTCGATCTTCTCGTCCACAACAGCCATGATCCCGCCTATAATCTTGCGTGCGAGGAGTATTACCTGTGCCAAAGCGAACGCAACATCATCATGCTGTGGCGCAACGCCCCTTCGGTCATCATCGGCAGGAACCAGAACGCCTATGCCGAACTGGATATGCAGTATATCGCCGAACATCATATTCCGGTCATCCGGCGGCTTACGGGCGGCGGCGCCGTTTATCACGACCTGAGCAACCTGAATTACACTTTCATTACCGCAGGCAGCGGCGGCTTCGCCGCTTTCGCCCCTTTTCTGGAACCGGTGGCCGCTTATCTGCGTTCGCTTGGCCTGTCCGCTGAGTTGTCCGGGCGCAACGATATTCTGGTCGACGGTTTTAAGGTATCGGGCAATGCCCAGGCTCACCATAAAAACCGTTCGCTGATCCACGGCACACTGCTTTTCGACGTTAAACTCGAAAGCCTGACCCGCGCCCTGAAGCCGCATCCGATGAAACTGAGCAACAAGGGCATCGCGTCGGTTGCCTCGCGCGTCGCCAACATCAAAAACCTTCTGCCCGAGCCGATGACCATCGACGAATTCATCGCCGGGCTGAAGAACTGGTTCGGCGGCATATCTCAGTGCGTTCCGAAAGAAATCACCGCGTCCGAAAACGCGGCGATTCAAAAGCTGGCGGACGAAAAGTACTCAACCTGGACCTGGAATATCGGGCATGCCCCGGCCTTTTCAGCAGACGCAAGCGGCTATTTTGCCGGGGTCGGCTCGGTCAGCGTGCATTTCGATGTCAGAGATGGAATAATTACCGGCTTGAAAATATACGGCGACTTTTTCGGCAGCGGCGAAATTGCACAATTGGAGAGCTGTCTGACAGGAGTGCGCCATGAGGAAGATGCCCTGATGCAGGCGGCTGAACAAGCCGGCCTCGAGCGGTATATCAACGGCGTCAGCGCCGGGGAATTTATCCGTCTGTTTTTCGCTTAGCGCCGAGCTGCCTGAGCGTTTCTGCTTTTTCCCTTTCAATCAGGTTCCACGTGGCGGCAATCAGATGGGAAAACCGCGGTTGCGCCAGTTGCGGGCATATATAACTCTGGCGGGGCGAATTGATGTCCTCGCCGGAGATTTCAATCATCCCCATTTCGCGGCAAAGCCGCTGCAGGCGCTCCAGTTGCGCGGCGTTGTTGCGCGAGGGCATATAAGTCACCGCGCGGATGCCCAGCCGAGCGATAACGTCGAACAAAAGGTCCAGGTAACTGTCTTCAAAAGCCTGCGATTTTTTGTCTCCGGTCACCGATTCGCCGACGTCGCCGAGATAGGAGTAACAAAGCAGCGCGCCTGTCCGGCCGGCCAAAGCGACCAGTTCGCTGATATGCATCAGTTCAGCAGTCGCCGGAACATAGATCTGCTCCACCAGCCCGGATTTGAGCACCCCGAGCAAATCGTAATCATAATAGGGATTTTGCCCGTCGGTCAGCAAACGCTTTTGTTTGGCTGTCAGCTGGATTCCGATTTTGTTTTCAAGGATTTCAGCTGTGCCGTTTCTGCCGAAAGCCGCCTGCATCTTATCGCCCAAGGCATAAAGAAGATGCCTTTCGGTGACGCAGCCGCCGTCGGCGTGCATTGAGCGCGCAAGAATATCCGCCTCGAAATCAAGAGCGATGCCGAAAGGCGACATCATTGCGTTGATTTTATCGAGCATCGCGCGGTTCCTGATATTCCGCTGTTCTCTGAGCGGCGCGAAAACCTGCTGGAGAAAGTCGATCTGTGTGTGCGGAACGCCGTGGATTGCCATATAGGCGACCGAGTCCTGATCGGGGTTATTGACGCGCCGGCCTTCGAGCGGCGTACCCGCAACGCTCACCCGGCATTCCAGCCCGATGGTGGTCGCTACGCCTGTAAGCTCGCCCGCGGCGATGAACTCCCGCGCGCCGGCAATCGTATCATGGTCCATGATGCCTGCCGTCTGCAGTCCCGCGGCTCTGGCAAAATATACCGCCGCGGCCGGCGAGTAAGGCGAAAAAGAGTAGGTCGTATGGATGTGATTGTTCGCATACTGCGGCAAGGCCGCCGGAGGTTCTTTTTCATCGGCAATGATCGTTTTAAGCGCCGCAAGTCTTGCCGCGGCGCCCGTCTGGTTGAGTTGTTCGAGTATTTCCGGCATAGGGAGTAAAAATCCTTTCTTACTTCTTATCCGAGCATCACCTGCCCGCCCGTAACGGGCAGCGCCTGACCTGTTTCGAACTCCTGCTCAATGCAATAGAACACCGCTTTCGCCACGTCGTCGGGCGTGCATCCTCTGCGGATAGGCGATTTTGACAGGTAAAACGCTTTTACGTCTTCCGCCGTGCGCGCGCCGGGTACTTTGCCCGCCCTCAGGTACTGGGCAAACAGGCCGTTTTCCGGGTCGGACCAAAGGGGGCCGTCGTAGTAATTGCCCGGGCATACGGCGTTGACTTTGATTTGGTAAGCGACCAGCTCGAGCGCGAAGCTCTGCGTCAGGCCGATAGAACCGAATTTGCTGCCGGCATAAGCAAAATTATTCTTTGAACCGACAAGCCCGGATTTGGAGTTAATCTGGATGATGTCGGACCAGACGCCGGGATTCGCGAAAAAACGGGCCTTCATGATTTCGGACACATATTTCACGCAGAGGAAGTAGCCGGTGTAATTGACCCTGGTCACCGTTTCAAAGCTGGCAAGGTCAAGGTCCTCCAGCGTCCCCGCGCGCAGGATGCCGGCGTTCGCGATGAGAATATCAATCCCGCCGAACCGCTCAGTACACGCGCAGGCCATCGCTTCCACCGACGCCTCGTCAGAGATATCTACGGCACAAAACGCGGCGGACGGCCCTAAGATTTCCGCTTCCAGCTCTGCTTTTGCCGCTTGCGCGGGCAGGTCCGCGAGCATGACAGCAGCTCCTTCGCGGTGCATGCGTTTGGCGATTTCCAGGCCGAAACCCTGGGCCGCTCCGGTAATCAGAGCAATTTTGCCCCCCAGCCTGCCGGCGGACGCCGGCCTTTCAAATGCTTTGGTTTTTGCGTGCTCGATTGCCTGGGCCAGATTCACATTAATAACCTTCTTTATTGATTGTCGCAGACCAGCAGCGCGGATACGGCCTGCGCGTAGACGCGGGCAAGGAAATCATTGGGGTGGTTGACGTTGTTGCCCGTCATGTCGTAATACCGTTTGCTCTCGAGCATATATTTGTGCATACTCCAAACAGGCACCGCGGCAATGCCCTGTTCGAGGTCCGCGATGCAGGACAGCACTTTTTCGAACCGGTACTGGTTGCCGTAAAAACCGCTGACCTCCCTGTTGGGCAGCATGGGCGAAACAAGAATAAACTCGGCCTCGGGATTCGACCGGCGGGTTTGTTCGATGATGCCCAGGATACTGGCCGCGTAGGAAACGGCCGGGGTGCCCGCATCGTTCATGCCGAAAGCAATCACCGTCAGGTCCGGGCGGTAGGCGGCGACAAGCCGCTGCGCGTTTTGGCAGCCCCACTTCGCGTTGGTGCCCCCGACGGCGGTATTGATCTGTTCAATGCTGCTTTTCGGGTAGGAATCGGACAGTTTCGCCGTTACGAGCCTTGTCCATATAGGAACAAAAGGCGCCTGCGTGTTGCTGGAATTGGCGCCGGTCGTAATGCTGTCGCCGTAATAGACGATTGTCACCTTTTCCCCCGTACGGAGTTTTCTCAGGGTGTTTTTCAGTTCGCCGGCAAAAACGGGTTTGACACCGTTCCACCTGCCCTTGTGCCGGTAGGTAACGGCAATCTGTGTCTTGAAAAAAGTATCGCCCTCGCCGAAGGCGATATATCCTCCGCCGGTCTTTTCAAAGGTGGCGCCCGGTATCGCGTGAGCGGGGTAATAATCGCTATATGCCCAGCGGTGGATGCGGCTGCATAATGTCAGCGCGATTCTGCCGTTTTCGACCGTGTAGTCGATCCCAGGCTGATACTCCGTGAGCAGGTCGAACGAACGAACCGAAAGAATCTCCGACGGTTCGTACAGCAGCGGCGCCGGGTCCACGCTGCCGTCCGCATTGTCGACAAACATCACGGTTTCGTTATATACAACGCCGCCTTCCCAGACAGGCGTCATGTATGCTTGCAGCGTGTACCGGTCATATTCCATCAGTTGTCCGCCTTCCGGTTGACAGGTCAGGGTTCCCAGCAGAAGCGATATGAAAACGGCGATGATTCTAACCAGCATGTCTGCCCCCCGTATCAGACGCCCGCCCGGCTCTGCCGGTATGATTCCACTTCCCAGTGGACGATGAAATCGGTCAGTTCCTCCGACAAATGGAGCGGTCCTCCGAAATTCAGTGACCCGACCGCCACTTCGATCGCATCGTCGAAAAGCAGTTTCGCCAGGCGCGCCGCCCTGTCGTTCGAACCAACGGCAAAATAGCCCTGTTCTTTGGCAATAATGATCTTCGGCAGCGCATCATGGTTCTGCCGGAATGTCGCCAGGTCGACAGCGAGGTCCTCGGGTTTTTCACTGAACAGCGGGTAAGCCCCGCAGTAAACAATGTGGTCGGGCGTGAAAGGCCTCATCAGCGGCGCGGCCGCCGCCTCGTCACGGGAAAAAAGCCCGGCGGCGACGCAGTCGCCCCGGCAGATGCCGTAACCCGCCGGGAAAAGTTCGGCAATGCGCTGTTCCCAGGCTGCCGTTTGCTCCGAGGCCGGCATTCGGCCTGGCTCGGGGATAATGAGCATCGCCGCTTGAATGGTTGTCAGCACTTTCGACAGCAAAGCGTAAATCCCTTCCGGCGTTTCGGCCGCGGTGAACAAGCCGTGATTTTGCAAAATCACTATATTGGGCGGCGCACCGTTTTTGCCGGCATACTCGTTTAACCGTTCACTGCAAAGCCGCGCCAGCACATAACCCGGGCGGCAGGATTCAACCCATAAAGCTTCGTTTCCGAAAAGGCGCTGCGTCTCTTCTTCGCCGCGGACGGCGCAGGAGAGCGCATTGACGGCGGCAGGGTGAAGATGGACGACAAAACGCTGCGGGAAAAGATGGTGCAGCAGCGTTTCAACACTCGGTCGCTTACCCTCCTCCCCAGGAAGCATCGCCGCGGTCAAATCCGCCAGCGCCCTGGCTTCGCGTATGGTATCGTCGTCGGGATAACGGCGTGTCAGCATGGCGGAAAGCAAAGTCCTGTCCATTTTAACAAAGCCTTTTTCGGTTATGTCCGCCAGGGCCGTACCCGAGGCTTTGATATAAAGCGTATTTCCTTCTTTGACCGAGGTGTTGCCGCCGCCCGCAAGCACAAGTTCCTGCCGCGAACCGAGGTCATTGGATAAAGCAACCAACTGGCTAATCAGCAAAACGCAACGCCTCCGCACTTTTTCCGTATTTTACCACATCCTCGGCAGAATGAAAACTGGGCGAATTGCCGGACCGCTTGACGAAAGAGCCTGCGCAGATTATAATTTGCAATAGTACAGTGCATTGTGCCGAGGCATTCAATGACAGAATATATCACCGGAATATTCGCGCAGCTGCCCGCCTGGGATGATGTCGCGGCTTTGCCGATTGACAATTTCCATTGGATTGCGCTGCGCGGCAGTCAAAAACCGAAGGCGTTCGCGAAGTTTTGCGGGGTTCTTTCAAAAGGGCTTTTCGCAAGGCTTTGGTGTTTTGAGAGCGAGCCGAAAACGGTTTACACCGAGCGCGACGACCCGGTGTACAAAGACAGCTGCCTGGAATTGTTTTTGCAGCCGGTGGTCGGCCGCCGGGAGTATGTCAATATCGAAGCTAACAGCAAAGGCGTTTTTTTATCGCAGTTCGGCAAGGGCAGAATGAGAAGGGATTATCTTAAACAACTGACGCCGCTCGCGCCTGAGGTTACGGTTTTTCAAAGCGGCGAGGGAAAAAACGCCGCCTGGGGCGTGGAGATTTTTGTGCCCGACAGCCTGATAAGCGAATTGTACCGTGTGGATTATCATACTGCGCCCGGCGTTATCAAAGGCAATTTTTACAAATGCGCCGACGCGGCGGCAACGCCGCATTACGCGGCCGCTTTCCCTGTCGGGGACGCGGTTCTCGGTTTTCATAACCCCGGAGCGTTCGGGAAAATTATTTTACGGTGAAAGGGTCGTTTTGATTTGGACAATGCTGCTTTCGACATAAAAGAAATCCTCTCCGGTTTCACTTTTGATGGGGAATATGTCGGTTTTGAACTTTCCAACAGCGGCCATATCAACAATACGTTCATTCTGTTTTTCGAACAGCCGGGCGGCGGCAAAACCAGTTATATCCTGCAGCAGATCAACACCCACGTTTTCAAGCAGCCGGAACAGTTGATGGAGAACATCGTCGGCATCACCACCTATCTGGCTGAAAAAATCAGGGAAACGGGCGGTGACCCGGAGCGCGAAACGCTTCACGTCATCCCCTCTGTCAGCGGCAAGAGTTTCTACGTCGACGCCGAGGGGCGGTACTGGCGCTGCTACAATTATGTCAGCAGTTCTTATTCCTGCGAAAAGATCGACAGCCCTCATGTTTTTTATAACGCCGCAAAAGCTTTCGGCCGGTTTCAGCGCATGCTGGCGGATTATCCGATCGACTCGCTTTATGAAACCATCCCGGGCTTTCATAATACCGTGTCGCGCTTTGAAGCCTTTCTCGAGGCCGTTAAAACAGACGCCGCAGGCCGGGCCGCCGATGCGTCGGATGAAATTGCCTTTGTCCTCGAGCGGAAAAACGATGCGGGTGTTCTGCTCGATCTGCTCGCCCGGGGCGAATTGCCGCTTCGTGTCACACACAACGACACCAAACTCAACAACGTCATGTTTGACTGCGAAAGCCGCGAGGGCATTTGCGTTATCGACCTGGACACGGTAATGCCGGGGCTTTCGCTTTACGATTTCGGCGACTCCATCCGTTTCGGCGCCAACACCGCGAGCGAGGACGAAACAGACCTGTCCAAGGTATCGCTGGACCTCGAACTGTATGAGCAATATACGCGCGGCTATCTGCATGCCGCGGGAAAGGCGCTGACATACCGCGAAGTCGAATACCTTCCGTTTTCGGCAAAATTAATGACGCTGGAATGCGGTATGCGCTTCCTTACCGACCACCTTAACGGCGACCACTATTTCAGAATCGCCTATCCGGGGCATAACCTTGTGCGCTGCCGCACGCAGTTTGCGCTCGTAGCCGATATTGAGAAAAAGATGGATCGGATGCAAACCATTACGCAGCGTATATACCGGGAACTTCCGGCGTGAAAAAGCATGGCAGACGTTATCAGGCGGTTGCGGCGGCTGTGACAGCCGTTGCGGCCGTTTTGCTTGCCTTGACCGTGCCGGCCGCATTCTCCAAAAGCGCCGAAAAAAGAATGATACGCGAGGCGCTTGCCCAGAAGCTCGTGTTGCCTGAAAACTTCACGGTTACCGTGGAACCCAGCACGCGCGGCCCGGCCACTTTCCTGGACACAAAAGCGGCGCTCAACGGTTCCGGCGATATTGTGGCTCTTGACGTGGCTTTTTATTCGGGTGATGAGCCGGTTCTTGCGCGCAGTTATTCCAAGGCGGGACCCGATTCGGTCAAACTTGAGCGGGTCTTTGCCGAGATGAAAGCCCGGCCCGGCAAGCGTTTGATGCTACGGCTGCGCGAAGTGAGCAACCTCGGCGGCATCAATGAATTGGTGGAAAAGTATTCGCTGCAAGGACGCGTTTTCTGCTGCGTCATGAGCGTGTCGCAGGCGGCCTTCGTTTCAAAACGCTGCCCGCTGATTCCCATGTATGTGGACGCAGGCAAACAGAAACTGCAAAACACGCAGGACTGTATCGCTTTTATCGAAGAAATCATGCCTTATGGGCCGGCAGGCGTCACTTGCGCGGTAAGCAGTATCACCTCTCAACTGGTCGAGGCGGCGCAGGGATACGGACTGAAAATATCGGCGACGCAGGCGGACAGCCAAGCCGATATGTACAAGGCGCTGCTGCTGAAAGTCGACGATATCGCAACACCGCAGCCGGATACATTGCTTGCCCTGATCCACGACTGGACCGGATTGTATGCGCAATAGGCAACAGCAGGCAAACCCGTAGCCGAAGCATATGTTCCTGCCGGCACAGAAAAACCCCGCGCCTGACGCGGGGGGTTTTTTTCATGCAAAAAGGACGGCGCGGTAAACCGCGCCGTCGCGATGCAATGCGGGTAATCAGTCGAAGGTCTTGATGACGACGCCCGAACCGACGGTGTGGCCGCCTTCGCGGATAGCGAAACGAAGGCCTTCTTCGATGGCGATGGGGGTAATCAGTTCGACGTCCATCTCGATGTTGTCGCCGGGAACGCACATTTCGACGCCGGCCGGCAGGGTGATGACGCCGGTCACATCCGTGGTGCGGAAATAGAACTGCGGGCGGTAATTGTTAAAAAACGGGGTGTGCCTGCCGCCTTCCGTCGCCGTCAGGACATAAACCTGGCCGCGGAACTTTGTGTAGGGATGAATCGAACCGGGCTTGGCAAGAACCTGGCCGCGCTCGATCTCATTGCGCTGCACGCCGCGGAGAAGGGCGCCGATGTTGTCGCCGGCCTCGGCATAATCAAGCAGCTTGCGGAACATTTCGATACCGGTGACGACGGTCTTGCGCTTCTCCTCGGTGAGGCCGACAATTTCGACTTCTTCCTGGAGTTTCAGCTGGCCGCGCTGCACTCTGCCGGTGGCGACGGTGCCTCTGCCGGTGATGGTGAAAACGTCTTCGACGGGCATCAGGAAGGGCAGGTCCGCCTGGCGTTCCGGCGTCGGGATGTAATTGTCGACGGCTTCCATCAACTCCCAGATGGATTTCAGTTCGGGGGCGTCGGGATCGCTGCCGCTGTACTCAAGCGCCTGGAGAGCGGAACCCCTGATGATGGGGGTGTCGTCGCCGGGGAACTCGTACTTGTCGAGGGTTTCGCGGATTTCCATCTCGACGAGGTCAAGCAGTTCGGGGTCGTCCACCTGGTCGACCTTGTTCATGTAGACGACAATCCATGGCACGCCGACCTGGCGGGCAAGCAGAAGGTGCTCGTTGGTCTGCGCCATCGGACCGTCGGTCGCGGCGATGACGAGGATGGCTCCGTCCATCTGCGCGGCGCCGGTAATCATGTTTTTGATATAGTCGGCATGGCCGGGGCAGTCGACGTGCGCATAGTGGCGCTTTTCGGTTTCGTACTCGACGTGCGCGGTGTTGATGGTGATACCGCGTGCTCTCTCTTCGAGAGCCTTGTCTATGCTCGCATAGTCAACAAACTTGACGTTGTTGCTCTTCATGGCCAGCGTTTTTGTGATCGCTGCCGTAAGAGTCGTCTTGCCATGGTCGATGTGACCGATGGTGCCGATGTTGACGTGCGGTTTGGTTCTTTCGAATTTCGCTTTTGCCATTTGTCTTCCTCCTTATAGTGAACAAATCATCATTGTTGCATGCCGGCGCATGCTGATATTCTATCAATTACCCGCGGTAATTTCAAGTACCAATTTGCCTGGAGCGTTAAACGCTTTTATCGCCTACGATGGTGTCCGTAATGGACTTGGGCACCTGGGTATAATGGCTCGGTTCCATCACGTA
This sequence comes from Bacillota bacterium, assembly GCA_022706685.1. Classification (GTDB taxonomy): domain Bacteria; phylum Bacillota; class Clostridia; order Oscillospirales; family Acutalibacteraceae; genus UBA1447. Next base: position 3,389 of record JAKJCA010000037.1, on the reverse strand, counting down.
TTGCCCCCTGCCCTGCGTTTTGGACCGCAGGGTCGTCGCGTAGCCGAACATGCACGACAGCGGGATGGCGCAGTCGATTTCAAAGGAGCCCTGTCTGTCGAGCGTGCTGATGATGGAGCCCCTGCGGGAATTGACATCCCCGATCACGTCGCCCATGTATTCCTCCGGGACAAAGATGGCCACTTTCATAATCGGTTCCATCAAAACAGGGGCGGCCTTGCGCATCGCGTCCTTGAACGCCATGGAAGCGGCGATTTTAAAGGCCAGTTCGGAAGAGTCGACCTCATGGTAGGAACCGTCGTAGAGCGTCACTTTGACATCAACCACGGTGAATCCGGCAAGCACGCCCGCCTGCATGGAACCCTTGATTCCTGCCTCGACGGCGCCGATAAACTCCTTCGGAATGGCTCCGCCGACAATCGCGTTGACAAACTCAAAGCCCTTTTCGGGATTAGGTTCGATAAGGATTTTCACATGGCCGTACTGGCCGTGTCCGCCGGTCTGACGGGCGTATTTGGTGTCGGACTCCGCCGGTATGGTGATGGTTTCACGGTATGCGACCTGCGGTTTGCCGACATTGGCTTCCACCTTGAACTCGCGCATCATGCGGTCGACGATAATTTCCAGATGCAGCTCGCCCATGCCGGCGATAATGGTTTGCCCCGTTTCTTCGTCGGTATAGCTTCTGAAGGTCGGGTCCTCCTCGCCGAGTTTCTGCAGGGCGATGCCCATTTTCTCCTGGCCGGCCTTGGTTTTCGGTTCGATGGCCACACGGATGACCGGGTCGGGGAACTGCATGGATTCCAGAATAATCGGATGCCTGGCGTCGCAAAGGGTATCTCCCGTGGTGGTGTATTTCACCCCGACGGTCGCCGCGATATCGCCCGCGTAACAGCAGTCGATATCGATTCTGTCGTTGGAGTGCATCTGAAGAATACGGCCGAGCCTCTCGTTGGTGCCTTTGGTGGAGTTGTAAACCGTCGCGCCGGTTTTGACACTGCCGGAATACACCCGGAAGAAACAAAGCCGACCGACGTAAGGGTCCGTCGCGATCTTAAACGCCAGCGCCGAAAAAGGCTCCGTGTCGGAAGATTCCCGTGTTTCCTGCGCGTCGTTCTTCGGGTTGACGCCCGTAATAGCCGGCACGTCGGTAGGCGCCGGCAAATAGTCCACAACCGCGTCGAGCAGCAGCTGCACCCCTTTGTTGCGGTAAGAGGTTCCGCAAGTGACGGGCACCACCCGGTTGGCGAGCGTCGCGGCGCGGATGCATTTTTTGATGTCGGCGATGCTGAGTTCTTCGCCTTCGATGTATTTCACCATCGCCTCGTCGTCAAACTCGGCGACATTGTCGATGAGTTCCCGGCGGCTGTTCGCGGCAAGTTCCGCCATATCGGCCGGGATATCCTCGTAGACAAGGGTAACGCCTTTTTCACCGGTGTTGATGACCGCCTTCATTTCCAGCAAATCGATCACGCCGCGGAAATCGGCTTCCGACCCGATAGGCAGCTGGATGGGCACGGCGTTGCATTTGAGGCGGTCTTTCATCATACCGACGACATGGAAAAAATCGGCGCCGGTGATGTCCATTTTGTTGATATAGGCGATTCTCGGGACATGATAGCGGTCGGCCTGGCGCCATACGGTTTCGGACTGCGGCTCGACGCCTCCCTTGGCGCACAGCACCGTTACCGAACCGTCAAGGACACGCAGAGAACGTTCGACTTCTACGGTGAAATCGACGTGGCCCGGCGTGTCGATGATGTTGATTCTGTGGTCCTTCCAAAAACAGGTCGTCGCCGCGGAGGTAATCGTAATGCCCCGCTCCTGCTCCTGTTCCATCCAGTCCATCGTGGCCGCGCCGTCATGAACCTCGCCGATCTTATGCGTTTTACCCGTATAGTAAAGCATACGCTCGGTCGTGGTCGTCTTACCGGCGTCGATATGAGCCATAATTCCGATGTTTCTGGTTTTTTCCAGGGAGATTTGTCTGGGCATGTGATCCTCCGGAGAACTGGCGGCCTGTGAAAGGTGATAAAATTCTTGTAAAGCTTTGCAGCCTTACCACCTGAAATGCGCAAAAGCCTTGTTGGCTTCGGCCATTTTATGGGTGTCTTCGCGCTTTTTGTAGGCGTTGCCTGTCTGGTTGACGGCGTCGATGATTTCGTTGGCAAGGCGTTCTTTCATCGTTCTCTCGGAACGCTGGCGGCTGTACAGTATAATCCAGCGCAGCCCGAGCGTTTGGCGCCTTTCCGGCCTGACGTCGATGGGAACCTGATATGTCGCGCCGCCGACGCGGCGGGCCTTGACTTCGAGGACCGGCATGACATTTTCCATCGCGGCTTCAAAAGCCTCCAACGGATCCTTGCCGGTTTTCTCTTTGATGATGTCAAACGCATCATAAACGATCTTTTGCGCTACGCCTTTTTTACCGTCATACATAATGCTGTTGATCAGGCGCGTAACAAGTTTGGAATTGTAAAGCGGATCGGGCAAAACATCCCTTTTTGCCGTTTGGCCTCTTCTTGGCACTTCGCTTCCCTCCTTCATAATCATGATATCTTCGGTACTCGAGTGACAAAATTCCCGTGGCGCCAACGTCAGAGGATTTATCAACCACTCTCACATTGAATCCGGAAGCGGCGCTTCCGGGCCTGCAAGAAGATTCTGTCTTTGCGTGCTGACGCAACTACTTTTTGGCCGTTTTGGGCCGTTTGGCTCCGTACTTGGAACGCCCCTGCATCCTGCCGCTGACTCCCTGGGTATCGAGCGTGCCGCGGATGATATGGTAGCGGACGCCGGGCAGATCCTTGACGCGGCCGCCGTGGATCATCACAACGGAGTGCTCCTGCAGGTTGTGGCCGACACCGGGAATGTAGGAAGATACTTCAATCCCGTTGGACAGCCGGACCCTGGCGATTTTCCTGAGCGCGGAGTTCGGCTTTTTGGGCGTGGAAGTCTTCACCGCGGTGCAGACGCCGCGCTTCTGGGGCGAATCCTTGTCGGTGAGGATATTCTTCTTGGAGTTCAGCCCTTTCAGCAGCGCGGGGGCCTTGGGTTTCTTCGCGATGGTCTCCCTGCCGTTACGGACAAGCTGGTTAAAGGTCGGCAAAAAATACATCTCCTTTCATTGATATTTATCTTCTGAACGCTCCGCTTTCGGCAGCGGAACGCGAGGATACGCTTGAGCCTCCTGACGGGAGGCGCTAAATTGAGATATTACCATAGAATCGGTCATTTTGTCAATTGCGCGGCCTCGCCCTACTTCTTCTTTTTGGGTTTGTCGGGTTTTTGGGGGGGCTGTGGCGGCGTTTCGTCCTCATCGTCCGCAAGGTCGAAATCAATCGGAATCTCCAGCACGTTTTTACCTTCGCGCGCGGGGGCAGCCGCCT
>JAKJCA010000005.1 GCA_022706685.1 Bacillota bacterium | reverse complement strand
CGGCGGCACTACCGCTCCGGGCGAGACAACAACCGCCGCTGCCACGGATGCTGAAACCACGGCTCCGGGCGAGACCACCGCGGCCGTCACCACCACCGTGCCGGGCGAGACGACCGCGCCGGCCACCACGGCTCCGGGCGAGACAACCACCGCGCCCGCCACCACCGCGCCCGTCGTCGGCATCGACGCCCCCGTCGGCGGCACCAAGGCGCAGATTGTCGCGTTTTACAACCGCTACGCCAACATGACGAAAAAATATACGGGTCCCGTCACGGTCAAACGCGATATGGGCACCGTTACGAAAATTACCAAGATGGCGCTGTTCAAGAGTATCCTGCAGGGCATACTCGACAGCAAGTTGCAGGATGAGAGCAAAACGAAATCCTTCAACAACGGTTATGTCGGCAGCGATAAAAACGATACGCTCGAGAAGTTCCTGCCCCGCGGCGCGGGCAAGAACATGAGCGACCTGTCCCCCGCGGGCGTCAAGTCGGCGTCGTGCGCCGTGTCGGCCGGCGGCTGGGTGGTCAAAATCACGCTGTATAAGGAAGTTGTCGACGGGCTGAGCACCGCGCCGAAACATCATTCGAGCGTCATGGACCCGATGACCATCAACCCGGAAGACCTTAAACCTTTCACCATCGGCGAGGGGAAAGTCACCTACGGCGACGTCAATTCAGCGGACACGGGCGCGTCGCTTGTCGCCACGTTCAACGCCAAAGGTTATCTCACAAAACTGCGCATGGACGCCCCTTTGCAGATCGCCGGCAAACTCGGCTTTAACAACCGGGGAATCGACACCGTCATCGACGGCAAATGGTGGGGCGAACTGACCTTTACCTACTGAATAAAGAAACCGCAAAACCGGCTGCCCCCGTCCGCATCGGACGGAGGCAGCCGCGCTTTTTCGTACGGTCAGGGTACCAGGCGGAATGTTCTGACCTCGAAGGGCCGGTAATCGAAGGCGAAGGCGCCGCCGCCCGACGGCATTTCCCGCTCGACTTCTTCCATCAGGTTGCATTCGAACACACGCTCGAAGGGCAGCGCGGTTTTGACCGTCACGGTGCCCCGCCGCTGTTCGGCCTCGTAAAAACGCAGGATCATGCCCTGGCCGTCGAGCGCCTGTTTGACGGCCTGGATGATGATGTTCGGGCAGTCCGTTTGCACCATCGCCATTTCCCCGGGCAGGCTGCCCGCCTGTTTTTTGAGGGAGAACGCCTGGAAAGGTACGTTGAGCTCGAACGCTTTTTGCACCGTCGACGCGTCCTGCCAGCCGCCTTTGTGCGGGTAAAGGCTGTATGTGAAACGGTGGAGTCCCCGGTCCGCCGTTCGGTCGGGGCAGGTCGGAGCGCGCAGCAGCGACAGCCGCATGACCGAGTCTTTGATATCGTATCCGTATTTGCAGTCGTTGAGCAAGCTGACGCCGTAGCCGCCTTCCGACAGGTCGGCCCATTTGTGCGCGCACTGCTCAAAACGCGCGAGGTCGAAACCGTTGCTCCAATGCGTCGGCCTGTCGATGGCGCCGTGCGCCGTCTCGAACCAGGCGCGCGTGTTGAGTACGCCGACCTCGAACGCCGCTTTGAGGATTTTGTCGCTCTCCTGCCAGTCGACCGTGGTTTCGAAATCGAGGCGCTTTTCTCCGGCTGTGAGAATGATATCCTGCGTGACGCGCGACCGGTGGAACACGCGCACCACCCGGACGGCACCCCGTATTTCGCTGGATTCGAGCACTTCGACGCTTTCGGCATCGAGAAGTTCCCAATACTTCTTCTGATAATTGAGCTCCAGGTTCCAGGCGGTCTCGTGCACGCATTTATCCTGAAAGACGGTCAGCAGGTTGCCGCGCCCGGCAAGGATTTCCCGCGCGTTTTCCTTATCAAAGACACCGGTGAGAATGCCGTTTTCGTCAAGTTCGACGCGCAGATATTCGTTCTCGAGCAGCCGCTCCGCGGCCTTGACGGGCTCGAAGTCCCGCCGCCTCGGGGCAACGGCGAAAATCTTGTAACCCATGGGAGGCACGTCCTCGGCAAGAAACCGCAAATACCTTTTGCCGCCGGTTTCAAATACCGCGCTTCGCAGCTGTTTTTCCCCGTCAAACGCGGCCGGGGATTCCGCCGCGCCGATTTCCACTTCCGCCGGCCCGGAAGCCCGATGCGGAAGCATGCTCCACACAACGGCTGAGCCGGCGTCCGCCCCGATGCGCGCGTTGAGCGCGCCGAGCGCCCCGCGCAGCAGCCGCGTGCCGCTGCGCGTGATTTCCGCGTAGTCGGCGCGGCAGTCCTCGAAAGCCTCGTGGATCGAGGTGCCGGGCAGAATATCGTGAAACTGGTTTTTCAGCAGCAGTTTCCAGGCCTCGTCGAGCGTCTCCCGCGGATAGGGGGCGCCGGCAAAACAAGACGCGGCCAACGCCGCCGCCTCTGCGCCCGCGAGCAGGAATTCGCCCTTCCGGTTGCCTTTTTTCACAAAGGCCTGGCTGGTATAGGTGCCGCGGTGGTTCTCATAGTACATCTCGTCGCGATAGGCGGGCAGGTCCCCGAGCACCGTTTCGCATGATTCGAAAAACTCCTGCGCGCGGCCGATCCGGCTGGCCGGCAGACCGGGGAAGTTGCGCAGCCGCCTGCCGCGCTCGACCATGGCGTAGGTACAGCCTCCGCCTCCGTCACCGTAGCCGAACATCCCCATCACGGTGCGGGCGGCGCCTTTCTCGTCGTTGCGGTCCGCCGCCGCTGCAATCGCGCCGGGCTCGTACTCCCCGCCGTAGCCGGTGCGCTGCAGGTAAGCGAGCACTTCGGATCCGTCGTTGCCGATCCAGCGGAACACCGTATGGGGAAAACGGTTGGTGTCCTGCCCGTTGAGTTTGGCGGTCAGGAAATATTTCATCCCGCTGCGGCGGATAATCTGCGGCAGCGCCCAGGAAAAACCGAAGCAGTCGGGCAGCCAGTAAATATCGGAGACGGTGCCGAACTCCTGTTTGAAAAACGCGCGGCCGTACAGCAGCTGGCGGATGAGCGACTCGCCCGAAGCGATGTTGGTATCCGCTTCGACCCACACATTGCCGGTGATATCCCACTGTCCCGACTTTACTTTTTCTTGGATCCGCCCGAACAGTTCGGGATACAGCCGCTTGGTCATATCGTACAGGATCGCCTGGCTTTGCGCGAACACGAAGTCGGGATACCGGTCCATCAGCGCGAGATTGTTGGCAAAGGTGCGCGCCGCTTTGCGCTCGCTTTCCTGCACGCGCCAAAGCCAGGCGATGTCGATATGGCTGTGCCCCGTCATGAGCACCTCGCACGACGGCGTGTGCCTGATTTCCTGAAGCCGTCCGCGCAAAACTTCAGCCGCGTCGGCGATGGATTCGCGCACGCGGCTGTCCTCGAAATCGAAATCGACCGTATGCATCGATTCGTCAAGTGCGGCAAAGACGCGCGACCGGATGTATTCGTCCGGGATATGGCCCAGCGCGTCGAATACCGTGGCGGTATCGAGGATATACGCTTCGCATACGGGGTCGATACAGACCAGCCGCGCTTTGCTCAGGGTGTAGACAGCCGATTTGGCGCCGGCCATCGCGGCGTCGCAGAACCCGCCGGAGTTGACCGTCGCCTCCGCTTCGATTTCGAGCGCCGCGCCGGCATCCAAATCGCCGAGCAGGATGCGGTCGCGGTGTACCCAGCCGCCGTTTTCCGCCGAACTGACGCCGCCCGCGATTGTTCCGTTGACGCGCACGAGCGCCTCGCCGCCGAAATCGAGTTCCAGATAGAGCTTTTTGCCCGCAAATCCGGGCGGCACCACGGTTTCCGCGGTAAAAAACACGGCGCTGTCGTAACCGGTCTCCCAGCGGTCGCCCAGCCGCATTTCGCGGGCAACCTTTCCGGCCGGTTCGTACTGCCCGCCGCCGAGATAGCGGCTTTCACTGACGCGCCAGACCGGGATATCGAGCGTGCCGGACGCCTCGTAATTCTTGAGCGCCCTCATCATATAGTGCAGGACTTCGGGTTTGGCTGTTTTCATCGCAAGCGCCTCCGTCGACGTCGTTTCCGCGGCTTCTCCGTGCCAATATCATACCGCATTCAAGGCCGCTTGCACACCCTCGCGCGCGCGAAAAATCCGATTGAATTATTCGCGGCGCTATGATATAATCGCACCTGATACTTCAACGGGACCATGGAATATTGCTGTGTCCCGCCTTTTTTGCGGCGGGCATGAGGAGGAAAATTTTTGAAAGCTTACCATGCGAAGAACATCCGCAACATTGCCATCGCCGGCCACGGCGGCAGGGGCAAAACGACGCTGGCCGAAGCGATGCTGCACCTTGCCCACGCTTCCGAACGGCTCGGCCGCGTTGCCGACGGCAACTCGATGCTCGACTATGACCCCGAAGAGAAGAAGCGTAAAATCACCGTCTCCACAGCCGTCGCGCCGCTGGAATGGAACGGCGTCAAGGTCAACCTCATCGACACGCCCGGCTATTTCGACTTTGCCGGCGGCGTCAGCGAAGGCATGCGCGCGGCGGAATGCGCGCTCATCGTCCTGGCCTCCGGCAGCGGTATCGACGTCGGCGCCGAAAAGGCCTATAAAGCCGCGGCAAAACGCGGCATCGCCAAGATGTTCGCCGTCACGCGCTGCGATGCGGAAAACACGGATTTCTACAAAACCTTCGACGCCCTGAAAGCCCAATACGAATCCAAAATCTGCCCGGTCGTCATCGCTTACTACAACGGCGACAAGGTCGCCTGCTATATTGACCTGTCCTCGGGCAAGGCCTTCGAATACGCCAACGGCAAAGCCAAGGAAGTGCCAATGCCCGCCGGCGGCAGAATCGGCGAGATGAAAGACATTTTCAACGAGGCGGTCGCATCCGCGGACGACGGCTTGATGGAAAAATTCTTCGAGGGCGAAGCATTCACCGGCGAAGAAATCGCCATGGGCCTTCAAAAAGGCGTCGCGAAAGGCGACATCTATCCGGTGTTCGCCTGCGCGGGCTATAACACCGACGCGGTCGACCTGCTGCTCAACGGCATCGCTTCCGCCGCGCCCAACGCCGCCGAATATGCCGGCGAAACAGTGGACGGCGAACTGATCCCCTGCGACGAAAACGGGCCCCTCGCGGCCATCTGCTTCAAGACCATCGCCGACCCCTTTGTCGGCAAGATGTCGTTTTTCAAAGTCGTTTCCGGCAAGATCACAGCCGATGCCCCCGCCTACAACGCGCGCACGGGCGAAAGCGAACGGATGGGCAAAATCGTCACCATCCACGGTTCCAAACAGGAAGACGCCGACGCCATCGTTGCCGGCGATATCGGCGTCGTGACGAAACTTTCCGGCGTCAGCACGGGCGACACGCTGTGCTCGCCGAAAAAAATCATCCGCCTCGCCAAAGTGGACTTTCCCGCGCCCTACCTTTCCATGGCGGTCAAAGTCCGCAAAAAGGGCGAGGAAGAGAAGGTCTCCACCGGCCTCAACCGGCTGCTCGAGGAAGACCCGACCATTTCTTTTGTCACCAACAACGAAACGCGCGAACAGATTCTTTCCGGCCTCGGCGAACAGCATCTTGACGTGATCGTTTCCAAACTCAAAGCGAAATTCGGCGTCGAAGTCGACCTGACCGTGCCGAAGGTCGCCTACCGCGAGACCATCCGCAAGAAGGTCGAAGTGCAGGGCCGCCATAAAAAACAGTCCGGCGGCCATGGACAGTTCGGCGACGTCTATATCCGCTTTGAACCCGGCGAGGGCGAGGACCTCGAGTTCTGTGAGGAGATCGTCGGCGGCTGCGTACCCAAGCAGTATTTCCCCGCGGTGGAAAAGGGCCTGCGCGAGTGTGTCGCCAAGGGCATCATCGCCGGTTATCCGATGGTCGGCCTCAAGGCGACGCTCTATTTCGGCTCCTACCATCCGGTCGACTCCTCCGAAATGGCGTTCAAAACCGCGGCGGCCGTCGCCTTCCGCAACGGCATTCCCAATGCCGCCCCGACCATCCTCGAGCCCATCGGCACGCTGAAAGCCTATATGCCCGATGAAAACCTCGGCGACATTATGGGCGACATTACCAAACGCCGCGGCAAGGTGCTGGGCATGGGCCCGTCGGACGAACCGAAGATACAGGAACTCATCGCGGAAGTGCCGCTGGCCGAAATGGGCGATTTCGCCACGGTCCTGCGCTCGGTTACGGCCGGCAGGGGTTCCTTCTCGCTGGAGTTCGCGCGTTATGAGGACGCGCCGGCGAACGTCGCCGCCAAAGTCATCGAAGCCGCGAAGGCCGCCAAAGAAGAAGAAGAGGAATAACCCGCAAGCAGCGCCGACGGGGGCGGACTTTTGGTCCGCCCCCATATTTTATTCATGCCGGCTGTGAAAGGGAGCCGTCAGCCGCCCGGCTGCTTCCTGCGGGCGGCTGCGCGCTTGAGCAGTTTGACGAACTCCACCGTCGGGATGACCGTCAGCGCCAGCGCCATGGATATTAAATACTCCGGCAGTGTCAGGGGAACAAAATCGAAGGCGCGCGCCAGGAAGGGGATATAGATGACAACAGAGGTCAGCACAAGCGACGCGATCATGGCCAGGTAAAGAAACACGTTGTGGCTGCCTTTGAAAGCCGGGGAAAACACGGAGTTCCTCTGCGAGCGCATATTAAAGGAGTGGAAGATTTCGCACATCGCCATGGTCAGGAAAGCCATCGTGATGCCGTCGCTGCTTTCGCCCGGCAGCGGGATGATCTGCCAAAGCCCCGTCTCAAGACGTTCGCCGATGAAATAAGCGGCGACCGTCAGCACAGAGACAATCAATCCCTGATAAAAGATGTCGAAGCCCATTCCGCCCGCAAAGATTCCCTCGCCGGCCGCCCGGGGCTTTCTCTTCATAATATCTTTTTCCGGCTTTTCCATGCCCAGCGCAAGGGCGGGCAGGGAGTCGGTGATCAGATTGATCCACAGCAGGTGCACGGGTTTCAGGATGATGAAACCGAACACAGTGGCGAAAAATATGCTGATGATCTCGCTGAGGTTGGAGGCGAGCAGAAACTGAATCGCCTTGCGGATATTGTCATAAATGCGCCGCCCCTCGGAAACGGCGCTGACAATCGTCGCGAAGTTGTCGTCGGCCAGCACCATATCCGCCACGTTTTTTGTCACATCCGTGCCAGTGATGCCCATGCCAACGCCGATGTCGGCCGTTTTGATGGAGGGCGCGTCGTTGACGCCGTCGCCCGTCATTGCCGTGGTCATACCGCGTTTTTTCCAGGCGCTGACGATGCGCACCTTGTGCTCGGGCTGCACGCGCGCGTACACAAAAATGTCGGCGACGCGCAGGTCGAACTCCTCTTCGCTCATCTGTTCAAGCTGCGCGCCTGTCACCGCCTCGGAGCGGTCGCCGATAATGCCGAGTTCCAGCGCAATGGCGGCGGCGGTGTCGAGATGGTCGCCTGTAATCATGACCGGGGTAATGCCCGCGCTGCGGCATTCCTCGATGGCGGCCTTTACCTCGGGGCGTACGGGGTCGATCATGCCGGTCAGCCCGGCGAAAACCATGCCGCTTTCAATCGCTTCCGGCTCGAGGGAAGTGGGCAGTTCCGGGTAATGCTTATAAGCGAGCGCCAGCACGCGCAGAGCCCTGTCTGCCATGGCCTTGTTTTCGCCGAGGATCATCCGCGCCAGGTTTTCGTCCATTTCGACGGTTTCGCCGTCTATCAGTGCATGGGAGCATTTTTTCAGGATTTCGTCCGGCGCTCCTTTGGTGAATTGGACAATCTCCCCGCCGCTTTCGTGCAGCGTCGACATCATTTTCCGCATTGAGTCAAACGGGGCTTCGCCGACGCGGGGATATTGTTTTTTCAGGGCGTTTTTATCCAAATCCAGGCCCAGCGCGTAACTGACCAGTGCGGCTTCGGTCGGTTCGCCCGTCACGGCGCCCTGTTCGTCGATCTCCGCGTCGGTGCACAGGGCCATGCCCCGGGCGAGCAACTGCTCGTCGGCGCCGTAATGCGCGGTGACGGTCATCTTGTTCTGGGTCAGGGTGCCGGTCTTGTCCGAACAGATAATCTGCGCGCAGCCGAGCGTTTCGACGGCGGTCAGTTTCCGGATGATGGCGTTGCGCCTGGACATGTTGGTGACGCCGACGGACAGTACGATCGTGACGACCGCCACAAGCCCTTCCGGAATGGCGGCGACGGCAAGGCTGACCGCGATCATGAAAATACTCAGGCCGAAGTCGAGGTCGATGGGGCTGCCGCTTGCGTACTGCATCATCATGCGGAAACCGAAGATGAAAACACTGATGCCGATGACCAGCTTGCTTAAAATGCCGCTGAGCTGGTTGAGCTTGATCTGCAGCGGGGTCAGCGAGTCTTTGGCGCTGGCGATGGCATGGGCGATTTTACCCATCTCCGTGCCCATTCCCGTCGCCGTTACGACGGCTTTGCCTCTGCCGTAAACCACGGAACTGCCCATATACGCCATGTTTTTACGGTCGCCCAGCGCGACCTCCCCGCTTTGTCCCCCGTTGAGGATGCCAATGATTTTGCCCACCGGGACCGATTCGCCCGTCAGGGCGGCTTCTTCGATTTTCAGGCTGGCGGATTCGAATATCCTGCAGTCAGCCGGAACGGCGTCGCCCGCTTCAAGCAGCACGACGTCGCCGACGGCGATGTCTTCGCTTTTGACAACGGTCACCTGTCCGCCGCGCAGCACTTTCGAGGTGGCGGCCGACATCTTCTGCAGCGCTTCGATCGCCTTTTCCGCCTTGCCTTCCTGGTAAACGCCCAGCACGGCGTTAATCAGCACCACCGCGAGGATAATGAGCACGTCCGCCGGGAAATCGCCTTCTATGACCGCGATGGCGGCCGACAGCGCCGCGGCGGCGAGCAGAATGATAATCATCGGGTCAAGCAGCTGCTTGAAAAACCGCTTGGCCAGGGACGCCTTTTTGGCTTCTTCCAGTTTATTTTTGCCGTCCGCGGCAAGCCTATCCTCCGCGGCCTGTACGGTAAGCCCCTCCGGTGAACTGTTCGCCCATTCGAATACGCTTTCTGCGGTTTCGAGATAATGTTTCAAGCCCGCTTCCTCCGTTTCCCGTCCGGCGGTGAAAAAAAAGACCGCCGGCAGATCAATGACCTGCCAAAGGTCTTGCTTCCGTAAAGCCCGGTGCCAGTTGAATCTCTTCAACGGCTGTTGACAGCCGGGTAGGCTCCCCGTGGGGAACCGTCAAGCTACTCCCGCTTTGTAAATCCATTGTACACAGCCGGCGGATATGTGTCAAGCAACCGACCCGGCGGGTTGCCGTGGCGGATTTCAAATATTGTTTTAAATATTTTATAATACATTTAATATAAAAAAGGCGCTTATTTCTCCAATTTGAAATATCAGATATGGCTTGCATGGTAAAATAAATTGTGTTTTCCCGCGTCTGCACACAGTGAAGGAGGAGCGACATGGACGTTAACGCATGCCTGGCCGAACTTGTCAAAAACCTCGCGCCGGTTCTCGATGAATTCAAGTTCAAGCCCGTTTATCCCGAGGGCGTCAAGAAGGGCGAATTCCCCGCGGCCGTGCAGGGGGGCAAGATTTCCGTCGACTTCTCCGGCGAGGCGGGCACCGTCCGCCTCGAGTATTTCAACGACAGGGTCGCCCTGCTTTATTCCGAGAACGAGGGCGAGCAGACCGGCCTTAAAAAACTCAGCGAAACCCTGCTCGAATGCGAGCATGCCACGGAAAAGGAACTTAAAAGCAAAGCCAATGAACTCGGCGAAACCCTCGGCGAGCGCGTCGGCAAAAAGAAAAGAAACCCGCAGGCGGCAAAACTCCAGCAGCCGGTTTCCAAAGCGGCTGCGAAAAGCGGCGCGCTTTCGTACGACGCGAACACCCTGGGCAGCCGTTTCACCGTCGCTTATCCGGAACTCAGGGCCGAGTACAAGGCCAACGTCGAGCAATACGGCGAGTTTCTCCCCGAGGAGTTTTTCAAGCTTCACGGCAACGCCGTCGTGCACGCGATTATCCGCGAGAACGACAAGCAGAAGATGACCAAACTGTTCAAACTCCTCAACGAGATTTACGAGGACGGCACCAACGAGGCGCAAAGCATTATCGCGGTGACGATACTCGGCTCGCTTGGCAACGACCAGCAGCTCATCGCGCGGTGCCTGGACTATATGTGCGAAGATATGAAGGCGCCCGTCATCTATATCAACAAATACCTGGCCAGCCGCGGCGGTAAAAGCGCGAGGATGCGCCTGGAGAATCCGCCCCCCTACAAGCCCAAAAAACCCAAACGAAAAAACCCGATCACCAACGCCCTGGGCATGTAGCGGCCTCACCGGCAGAATAAAGCAAAAGGGGAGTCCTTTTTGGATAACGATACAAAGAACGGCAGGCCTTTCGACGGCGACGGTATGGATACCTCTGTCGACGAAGTCTACGACGCGACAAAAATCAAGGTCCTCAAAGGCCTGGAAGCGGTGCGCAAAAGGCCCGGCATGTATATCGGCTCGACGGGTCCGCGCGGGCTGCACCACCTTGTTTATGAAATCGTCGACAATTCCATCGACGAATCCCTGGCGGGCTACTGTTCGGAGATTGAGGTGAAGATCGAACCGGACAACGTCATCTCGGTGCGCGACAACGGCAGGGGAATCCCCGTGGGCATCAACGAGCAAACGGGCCTCCCTTCCGTTACAGTGGTGCTGACGGTGCTGCACGCCGGCGGCAAGTTTGACGGCGCAGGCGGATATAAAGTTGCCGGCGGCCTGCACGGGGTTGGTTCCTCGGTCGTCAACGCGCTGTCCGAGTGGCTCGAGGTCGACGTTTTCATCGACGGCAAGGTGTACCATCAGCGTTTTGAACGCGGCGAGATTAAAAGCGAACTGACCGTCACCGGCGAAACGCAAGAGCACGGCACGCTCATACGGTTTAAACCCGACGCGCAGATTTTTACCGAAACGGTCGAGTTCGAGTACGAAACGCTTGAACGCCATCTTCGCGAATGCGCCTTTCTCAACGCCGGGCTGGCCATATCCTTTGCCGACCTGCGCGAAAACAGCGAGAACGAGAAGCAGGTTTTCTGCTACGAGGGCGGCATCGCGAGTTTCACCGAGTACCTCACCAAAAGCAGGGGCCTGACGCCCCTGCACGATAAACCGATCCACTTCCGCGCCGCCGGTGCCGGCCGCGAAGTCGAAATCGCCATGCTTTACAACGACTCCTATACCGAACTGCTGCTCTCGTTTGCCAACAACGTCCATACCATCGACGGCGGCACGCACGAGGACGGTTTTAAAAGTTCGCTGACGCGCGTGTTCAACAACTACGGCCGCAAGACCGGCAAACTCAAAGAAGGAGACAAAAACCTTTCGGGCGACGATGTGCGCGAGGGGCTGACCGCCGTGATCAGCGTCAAACTCACCGATGCGCAGTTTGAGGGCCAGACCAAAGGCAAACTCGGCAACACCGACATCGGCCAGCTGGTGTCGCAGACCCTTTACGAAAAACTGATGACCTTTTTTGAGGAGAACCCTTCGGTCGCGGGCACGGTGTTTTCCAAGAGCCTTGACGCCTCGCGCGCGCGCGAAGCGGCCCGCAAAGCCCGGGACCTCGCCCGCAGGAAGTCGGCCCTCGAGAACAACTCCCTGCCGGGCAAACTGGCGGATTGCCTGGAAAGGGACCCGGAAAAAACCGAACTGTACATCGTCGAGGGCGACTCGGCCGGCGGTTCCGCCAAGGCTGGCAGGGACAGAAGGTACCAGGCCATCCTGCCGCTGTGGGGCAAGATGCTCAACGTCGAAAAAGCCCGCCTCGACAAGGTTATGAGCAACGAAAAACTCATGCCCGTCGTGACGGCGCTGGGCACCAACATCGGCGAGGAGTTTGACCTGAGCCGCCTGCGTTACGGCAAGGTCGTCATTATGGCCGACGCCGATGTCGACGGCGCCCATATTAGAACACTGCTGCTGACCTTCTTTTTCCGCCACATGCGGCCGCTGATTGACGACAACCGCATTTATATCGCCCAGCCCCCGCTTTATAGGGTCAGCAAAGGCAAGAAGCACCTGTATGCCTTTTCCGATGAGGAGCGCGACGCCGCTGTCGAGGAACTCGGCGGCAACTGCGATATCCAGCGCTACAAAGGCCTCGGCGAAATGGACGCCGAGCAGCTGTGGGAAACGACCATGGACCCGGAGTTCCGCACGATGCTGCGCGTCAACATGGAAGACGCGGTCCGCGCGGACGAGACTTTCTCGATTCTGATGGGCGACAAGGTCGAACCGCGCCGCGAATTCATTGAGAAAAACGCCAAATATGTCCGGAATCTCGACGTGTGACAAACGCCGCGCCGTCATAAAATCCGGTTTGGGGAGCAGACAACATGGGCTTTGACAATCAGGGATACGAAAACCAGAAAATTATCGATGTCGAGATTAACAAGGAAATGCGGAAGTCTTTCCTCGATTATTCCATGTCGGTGATTGTCGCGCGCGCGCTGCCCGATGTGCGCGACGGGCTGAAACCCGTCCACCGCAGGATTCTCTACACCATGTTTGAGAACTCCCTGACGCCCGACAAGGCTTACCGCAAATGCGCGGATACCGTCGGGTCTGTCCTGGGACGTTACCATCCGCACGGCGACGCTTCCGTCTACGACGCCATGGTGCGCCTGGCGCAGGATTTCTCCATGCGCTATATGCTCGTCGACGGCCACGGCAACTTCGGCTCGGTCGACGGGGATCCGCCCGCCGCCTACCGTTATACCGAGTCGAGAATGAGCAGGATCGCCATGGAAATGCTCACCGACATCGACAAGGAAACGGTCGATTTCATCCCCAACTACGACGACCGGCTCAAGGAACCCCTGGTGCTGCCGTCCCGTTTCCCGAACCTTCTTGTCAACGGCTCGACGGGTATCGCCGTCGGCATGGCAACCAACATCCCGCCGCACAATCTGCGCGAGGTAACCGGCGCCATTCGCTGCCTGATCGAAAACCCCGATGCCGGCCTTGACGAATTAATGCAGCATATCAAAGGCCCCGATTTCCCGACAGCCGGCGTCATCATGGGCAAATCCGGCATCCGCGCCGCCTACGGCACCGGCAAGGGCAAGATTACCGTGCGCGCCAAAGCCGAGATTGTCGAGGCGAAGAACGGCCGTTTTTCCATCAACGTGTCGGAACTGCCGTATATGGTCAACAAAGCGCGGCTGATTGAAAGCATTGCGGAACTGGTCAAAGACAAACGCATCGAAGGCATCGCCGACGTTAACGACTATTCTTCGCGCGAGGGCATGAAGATTGTCATCGACCTCAAACGCGACGCCAATCCCCAGGTTGTGCTCAACCGCCTGTATTCTTTTACCCAGCTGCAAA
Source organism: Bacillota bacterium (assembly GCA_022706685.1). Lineage (GTDB taxonomy): Bacteria > Bacillota > Clostridia > Oscillospirales > Acutalibacteraceae > UBA1447. The sequence continues at coordinate 69,103 of JAKJCA010000005.1, read as the reverse complement.
GCACGTTCGGCATCATTCTGCTCGCGCTTGTCAACGGCGAGCCGAAGGTCCTCACGCTCAAACAGGTGCTGGAGCATTATATCGCCTACCAGCGGGATATCGTCCGCCGCAGGACCGAATTCGACCTCGCCAAAGCGCGCGAACGCGCCCATATTCTCGACGCGCTGATGAAGGCGCTCGAGTTCATCGACGAGGTCATCGCCATCCTTAAAGCCGCCAAGAGCATCCCCGACGGCAAAACCGCCCTCATGGAACGCTTCGCCTTTGACGAGGTGCAGGCTAACGCCATCGTTCAGATGCGGCTCGGCCAGCTGACGGGCCTTGAAAGGTCGAAAATCGAGGACGAGATCAAGGCGCTGAAAATCAAAATCGAGGAGTTCCTCTCCATTCTCGCCGACGAGGGCAAAATGCTCGCCATCGTCAAAGACGAGTGCTGCGCTATCGCCGATAAGTTCGGCGACGACAGGCGCACCGAAATCACCAACGTCGACGGGGAGGTCGATATCGAAGACCTTATCGCCAACGATCCCTGCGTCATTACCATGACCTCGCGCGGTTATATCAAACGCCTGCCGACGGACACCTACCGCCTGCAGAAAAGGGGCGGCCGCGGCGTGACAGGCATCACCCAGCGCGAAGAAGATATGGTGCAGACGATGTTCAGCTGCCTGGCGCACGACCCGATCATGTTCTTTACCACCCGCGGCAGAGCCTACCGCATCAAATCGTACGAGATTCAGGAAAGTTCCAGAATTTCCAAAGGCACGAACATCGTCAACATCCTGCCGCTCGAGCCCGAGGAGAAGGTCTCGGCCATGATCAAGGTGCCGCAGGCGCCCGAAGGCGCCTATCTGTGCATGGTGACGCGCAAAGGCGTTATCAAGCGCACCGCCATCGACGCATATAAAAATATCCGAAAGAACGGTATTTTCGCCATTAACCTCGACGAGGGCGACGAACTCGTCTGGGTCAAACTGACCGGCGGGAAGGACGACCTGCTCATCTCCACGAGGAAAGGCATGTGCATCCGCTTCAGCGAGCGCGACGCGCGGCCCATCGGCAGGACCGCCAGGGGCGTGCGCGCCATCCGCCTGGCCGAGGGTGACGAAGTCGTCGGCATGGACGTGCTTGACGAGACGAAAAAAGTGCTGACGCTCAGCGAAACCGGCTTCGGCCGCCGCAGCAGCTGCTGTGACTACCGCACACAGTCCAGGGGCGGCAAAGGCGTCATCAACTATAAGACAAAAACATACGGCGACGTCGCGGCGAGCATTCTCGCCGGCGACGGGGACGACCTGATTCTCGTCGCGTCCAACGGCGTCGTTCTGCGCACACCCGCGTCCGATATCCGCGTCTGCGCGCGGCCTTCCAAGGGCGTCAAAGTCATGCGGCTCGGCGAAGATGTCAAACTGGTTTCGGTGGCTTTGGCAGAAAGCGAACCCTTCGGCCCGGGCGAAAACGGGGATTTCGGCCCCGCGGAAGACGGCGGAACGGCCGGCGATGACGTTTTTAATTCAGCCGAAACGGAGGATTCCGGCGCTGCCGAAAACGAAGAATTCGGCCCCGATGACAGCGGCGAACCTTCCGAAAATGGTGAATAATCCTAAAAAAAACACATAAAATTCATCATTATTGCCATTGTAAATGCCGCATCCTTTTGATAATATGTCATTACTTCACAAATTCCCGGGAAAAAGGAGCCTATCCGATGAATATTGCGCTGATTGCGCACGACTCTAAAAAAGAATTGATGACGCAGTTCTGCATCGCCTACTGCGGTGTTCTCAGCAGGCATAATCTATGCGCGACGGGCATCACGGGCAAACTTGTCGCCGAGGCGACAGGCCTTCGCATCGAGCGTTATATGAGCGGCCCGCAGGGCGGCGACCAGCAGATCGCTTCCAGAATCGCCTGCAACGAAATTGACCTGCTGCTGTTTTTCAGGGACCCGCTCGAACGCAAACCGCACGAACCCGATGAAGCGTCCCTGCTTCGCCTGTGCGACGTCCACAACATTCCCGTCGCGACGAATATCGCCACGGCGGAGGCGCTCATCCACTCCCTCGAGCGCGGCGACCTCGACTGGCGCGATATCGTCAATCCGAAAAAATAGTGAGGAATTGCCCATGGCGCTGATTACCCCCGCTGTCAAGGGAACGAAAGACATCCTGCCTTCCCGAAGCGGCGCCGTCAGGTTTTTGGAAACTCTGCTGCTTGAACTGGCGGCGGGTTTTGGTTTTAAGGAGATTCGCACCCCCGTCTTCGAGTACACCGAACTGTTCACCCGCGGGGTGGGCGAGACCACCGACGTCGTCACCAAGGAAATGTACACCTTTGACGACAAAGGCGGACGCTCGCTGACGCTCAAACCGGAGGGTACAGCCGGCGCGGTGCGCGCTTTCCTCGAACACGGCCTTTTTAACGAAACGCTGCCGCAGAAGGTCAGCTATGTCACCTCCTGTTACCGCTATGAAAAGCCGCAGGCGGGCCGTTACAGGGAGTTCAACCAGTTCGGCGTCGAGTGCCTCGGCGCAGCCGCGCCCGCGGCGGACGCCGAGATGATCTCGCTGGCGCAGAGCGTCTTCGACTTTCTCGGCGTCAGCCGCATCAGACTGGAGCTCAACTCCATCGGCTGCCCGTCATGCCGCAAACAATACACGGCGGCTCTGCTGGCTTATTTCGGCTCCAAAACGAGCGAATTGTGTTCTTCCTGCGGCGAACGCCTCGGCAAAAATCCGATGCGCATCCTCGACTGCAAGAGTCCCGTCTGCTCGGCTGTCGCGTTGCAAGCGCCCGTGATGCTCGACTACCTGTGCGGCGAATGCCGCGAACATTTTGAGGGCGTTCGGCGTTACCTTGAAGCGATGGACATCGCCTACACGGTCAATCCCCGTATTGTCCGGGGCCTCGACTATTACACTCGCACGGTCTTCGAGTTCGTCTCCGGGGAAATCGGCGCCCAGGGCACCGTATGCGGTGGCGGCCGCTACGACGGCCTCGTGGAGGAACTCGGCGGGCCCTCGATGCCCTCGCTCGGCTTTGCGATGGGGCTCGAAAGACTGATGCTGGTGCTCGATAAACAAAATATTCGCCTCCCGTCCCCCGGCGGCTGCGCGGTGTATATCGCCTCTGTCGGCGGGGAAGCGTCGCTGAAAGCGGCGCAGACGGCTTATTCCCTGCGCGCGCAGGGAATCGCCGCGGAGTTTGACCTCGCAGGGCGCTCGCTGAAAGCGCAGATGAAATACGCCGGCAAAATCGGCGCCGCCTATACCGCCGTCATCGGCGAGGAAGAACTCAAAACCGGCTCGGCCGCCCTGAAGCGTATGGCCGACGGCTTTGAGATCCCGGTCGCGCTCGGCGATTTTGCACAGAAACTTTCCCTTTTGCTTGCGGACGACGCGCTCAGCGGCGCCGCGCAGGCAGTCGCCGCTTTCGGGCCGGGCCAAGGGGACCCCCGCGTGATATTCAAGGCATTTTCGGGCGAAGAAACACATTGATAAAGCCGGTGCCGCCCAACACGGCGCCGTTTTGAACTGAGGGCTGTGACGGGCCCGGCAGCGGAAGGTGAAAAAATGGATCTCATGTCCGGATGGAAACGCACGGATTACTGCGGCTGCCTGCGCGCGGCCGATATCGGCCGCGAGGTGACGGTGGCGGGCTGGGTGCAGCGCCAGCGCGACCTCGGCTCGCTGATATTCGTCGACCTGCGCGACCGTGAAGGCATCATCCAGCTGGCTTTCGGCGAAACGTCGCCCAGGCAGGCGTTCGAAAAAGCCGCCGGCGTCAAGAGCGAATACGTGCTCATGGCGCGGGGGACGGTGCGCGAACGCTCGTCGAAAAACGCGGCCCTGCCGACAGGGGATATCGAAATCGACGTTTCCGAGCTCAAGGTGCTCGCCGAAAGCGAGACGCCGCCCTTCGATATTTTGGCGGACAGCAAAACCGCGGAGCTGACGCGCCTGCAATACCGCTATCTGGACCTGCGCCGCCCCGATTTGCAGAAAAACATCCTTTTGCGCCATAAAATCAGCAAGATTACGCGCGACTATTTCGACGAAAACGGCTTTGTCGAAATCGAAACGCCGATTCTGATCCGTTCCACCCCGGAAGGCGCGCGCGACTACCTTGTCCCCAGCCGCCTGCACAAAGGCAGTTTCTACGCCCTGCCGCAATCGCCGCAGCTGTATAAGCAGCTGTCCATGGTGGCGGGTTTTGACCGCTATATGCAGATAGCCCGCTGTTTTCGGGACGAAGACCTGCGCGCCGACCGTCAGCCGGAGTTCACGCAAATCGACCTGGAAATGTCCTTTGTCGACATGGAAGATATTTTCGCCATGATCGAGGGCTATATCAAGCGCGTTTTTTCCGAGGTCATCGGAGTAGAGGTGGCGACGCCCATCCGGCGGCTGACCTACGGCGAGGCGATGGAACTTTACGGCTGCGACAAACCCGATACCCGCTACGGGATGGAGATTTTCGACATCGGCGACATCGCCGCGGGCAGCGCCTTTACGGTTTTTTCCGGTGCGGCAGCCGTTAAGGGCATCACCGCGAAAAACGCCTTCGGCTCCCTGACGCGCAAAGAAATCGACAAACTGACCGAATACGTCCGCGGCGTGGGCGCTAAAGGGCTCGCGTTTATCCGCATCGCCGAGGACGGCGCCGTTTCCTCTTCCTTCGGCAAGTTCTCCGGCGAACAGGAGGTCGCGCGCATCATCGAGCGCGCCGGCGCGGGTCCGGGCGATGTCGTCCTGCTTATCGCAGACGCAAAGAAATCCCTTGCGCTTTCCGCTACGGGCGCGCTGAGGATCGAAACAGCTAAAAAACTCGGTATCATTCCCAAAGAACGTTTCGATTTTCTCTGGATTACCGATTTCCCGTTTTTTGATTATGACGAGGAACTCGGCGAATACGTCGCCATGCACCATCCTTTCACTTCGCCTTCCGACGACAGCCTGGCGTTTCTCGAGACCGACAAAGCGGCCGTCAAAGCCAAGGCATACGACCTGGTACTCAACGGGATCGAACTCAGCAGCGGCTCCATCCGCATTACGAACCCTGAACTCCAGCAGCGGATATTCAGCCTGCTGGGCCTGACGGAAGAAAAGGCGACGGCGAAATTCGGCTATCTTCTCGAAGCGTTCAAATACGGTCCGCCGCCCCACGGCGGCATGGCACTCGGCCTCGACCGCCTCGTGATGCAGATGCTCGGCTGCGAAAGTCTGCGCGACGTCGTCGCGTTCCCGAAGGTGCAGAACGCCTCGGAACCGATGACCAAGTGTCCCGCCCGCGTCGACGGCAAACAGCTTGAAGAACTCGGGCTGGCACTCCTGCCCGCCGCGCAGGAAGAAGAGCCGCAGTAAAACGCAACCGGGCTGTTCCGAGCGGCCGCGCCGGAGACTTTCCACGATGAAAAACGCGTACAGGAGCTTTCTGTACGCGTTTTTTTCGGTTGATTAGGCGGTTTACGGCTGCGCCGCGGGCGTTATCACGGTTTTTGCCTCGTTGCTTTTCGGCACAAAACCGATATAGGACTTGCCGGGGTTGAGCGTCAGAGGTTTCCCGGCCGGGTCGAACATTTTCAGCATATCGCCGGGACCGCCTTTTTTCCAGGTAAGCGGCTCATAGGTTCCGTTAACGGCGTAAAAACCCGTCCCGCCCGTCAGATTCATATCGATGCAGCCGGCCCTGTCGCCCATCGGCTTGACGGGGCAATACAGCACGATGACATTTTTCACTTCCATCTGCTTGCCGCCGTCCTGGGCCATCGGTTTTTTGTTGAGATAGTTGAAATAGGTCTGCGTTTCGCCGTCATAACGGAACTCATGGCGGTAAGAATCTGAAAAAACAAACGAGGCGCTTTCGCAGCCGAGCGTAAAAGAGAGCGGTGCTTCTTCCTCGGCGAAGAGGAAGGGGCTTTCGTAGCCGGGGTTCATCCGGGTCCTGAATTTTTTTGCTTCGATCGCGTCGACGATGCTTTCGCCGGTCGTATAACCCGTATGCTCTATGGCGACGCCGCGCGACCTGTCGCGGAAGAAGTAGCGGCCGGCATCCGCCGTGCCGTCGACGTGGTCGACGTTTCTCTTTTTCATCGCGTCATAAGCGTAGATACTGCCGCCCCAATGGAAGAAAATCGCGTCAAGCCCCTCGGCAATCTCCACAAAATCATGCCTGGCGCTGCGCATCGAGCCGACTTTCGGGATTTGGGCCCAGTCGGCATAAAGCCAGAGCATGCGCGTAATACCGCCTTCCACCATGCCCTCGACAACGATGTCCGGCGAACACAAACCCCACTGCGGCCGGGCGGGCGGAGCGTTGTTGATGACCACCGCGACGGGCCTTTTACCCACAGCCGCTTCGTTCATCCCGTAAAAGCCGGTCAGCGGGTTCATGTATCCGCGGGGAGGCGCCGTGGTTTCTTCGACGGTCGTTTGACCGGCCGTTGAACCGGTGGTTTCGCCGTTTTCTTTGCCGCAGCCGGCTGCGGACAGGCCGCCTGCCGCGATGACCGACGCCAGGAGCAAGGCCGCGCCGCGGCGCAGGAAGCGGGAGAAAAGGGGTTTGGAATTCATCGCTGCTACCTCTCGTTGCGTTTATTGTGTTGTTGTCAATTATATACCCGCGCGCCGCCGCCGCACAAGTGCGCGGGGCTGCGTTTTGATGCTTTTTTGCCTGCGCGGGCCGGGTCCGCGCGCCGGCCGGATTATCTGTTTTTCCTATTGACGCGTTTGCTTTCGCGGCTTTATAATGATAGCAATTTATCGTTTTGCCGGCGCAGGCCAGGCACCGGCAAAAGCGCGGATGTTATGAAAAAACAGGAGGTAACAAAATGGCCAGAGTGTACAATTTTTCAGCCGGTCCATCCATGCTGCCCGAAAGCGTGCTCAACAGGGCGGCCGCCGAGATGCTCGATTACAAGGGCAGCGGCCAGTCGGTCATGGAGATGTCTCACCGATCAAAAGTCTACGAAGAAATCATTTTCGGCGCCAACTCGCTGTTCCGCGAGATCCTCTCGGTGCCCGACAACTACAAAATCCTCTTTCTGCAAGGCGGCGCCTCGACGCAGTTCGCGGCCATTCCGATGAACCTGCTCAACGGTTCCGGCAAAGCGGATTATGTCGTGACCGGCCAGTTCGCCACCAAAGCGTATGAAGAAGCCAAAAAGTACGGCGATATCCGTGTGGCGGCTTCATCAAAGGACAAAACCTTTTCCTACATCCCCAAACTCGGCAAAGACGATTTCAGGCCCGACGCGGACTATGTCTACATCTGCATGAACAACACCATTTTCGGCACCTGCTACAAAACGCTGCCCGACACGGGCTCCGTTCCGCTGGTAGCCGATGTTTCCTCATGCTTCCTGTCCGAACCGATGGATGTTTCCAAATTCGGCCTGATTTTCGGCGGCGCGCAGAAGAACGTCGCCCCCGCCGGCCTGACCGTCGTCATTGTGCGCGAAGACCTGCTGGGCAACGCCCGGCCGGAGACGCCCACCATGCTCGACCTGAAGATTATGGCCGACAACGACTCGATGTACAACACGCCGCCCTGCTGGTCCATCTACATCTGCAAACTCATGCTCGAATGGATCAAAAACGACGTCGGCGGCCTTGAGGCGATGAAAGCCCACAACCAGAAGAAAGCGAAAATCCTTTACGATTTCCTCGATTCCAGCGCGATGTTCACCAATCCCGTCGTCCCCGAAGACCGCTCGATGATGAACGTTACGTTTGTCGCTCCCAGCGAGGAACTCAACGACAAGTTCGTCAAAGCCGCCTCTGCGGCCGGTTTTGTCAACCTCAAAGGCCACCGTTCAGTCGGCGGCATGAGGGCTTCCATTTACAACGCGATGCCGATCGAAGGCGTCGAGAAGCTCGTCGAGTTCATGAAAGATTTCGAGAAAAACAACGCATGACCGTATTCGAAGGAAAGGAAAAGCCATGTATAAAATACTGACGCTCAACAAGATATCCAAATTCGGCATCGCCAGGTTCGATGAGAAGTACACCGTCGGCGAAGATATTGCCGACCCCGACGCCGTGATGGTCCGCTCGGCCTCCATGCACGAGATGGAACTTCCCGCAAGCCTTGCCGCCATCGCGCGGGCCGGCGCAGGCGTCAACAACATCCCCGTCGAATTGTGCAGCCAAAAAGGCATCGCCGTTTTCAACACCCCGGGCGCCAATGCCAACGCCGTCAAGGAACTGGTCATCTGCTCGCTGCTGCTGGCCTCGCGCAAAATCGCGGATTCGCTCGACTGGTGCAAAACCCTCAAGGGCAAGGGCGACGAAGTCGGCAAACTGGTCGAAAAAGGCAAGTCGTCCTTCGAGGGGCCGGAGATTGCGGGTAAAACCCTCGGCATCATCGGCCTGGGCGCCATCGGCGTCCTGGTGGCGGAAGCCGCCTTTGCGCTGGGGATGAAAATCATCGCCTTCGATCCCTATCTCAGCGAAACCGCCGCGGCGAATCTTAAAGTTCCCGTCACGATGGCCGGCCTCGACGAACTTTACGCGCAGGCGGACTATATCTCCCTGCACGCGCCGCTCAATGATAAAACCAGAGGTATGATTAACGCCGAAACGTTCACCAAGATGAAAGACGGCGTGCGTATCCTCAACTTTGCCCGTGGCGAGCTGGTTGCCTCAGCGGATATGGTTGCGGCTCTCGAAAACGGCAAGGCCTCGGCCTACGTGACCGACTTCCCCACCGACGAGCAGATCGGCGTCAAGGGTGTCGTCGCGATTCCGCATCTCGGCGCATCGACCCCCGAAAGCGAGGACAACTGTGCGGTGATGGCGGCCGACGAGCTGATCGCCTATCTCGAAAGAGGCGAAATTAAAAACTCTGTCAACCTGCCCGATACCAAACTGCCCGACACTTTCAAAAAAAGATTCTGCATTATTCATGCCGACGACAAAGCCGTTCAGGAGTCCGTCGCCTCGTTTTTCACCTGCCTGCTGGTCACCTCGATGGTGACCGGAGCCAAAAAAGGCTGGGCTTACACCGTCGTTGACGCCGACGGCGACATCTGCCTCGCCGACCTAGAAGCCATCGAGGGCGTGGCAAAAGTCAGAGCCCTCGGCTGATTCGCAGCATTGTCAAACAACCGCCCGCCTCCCCCGGGAGACGGGCGGTTTTCTGCGTGAAAACCAAACGGCCGGCGAAGGTTTCGGTTCCCCCTTTTTAATACGACCTTAACGATCGGAATTCGTATCCTTCTTGGCGCGCCCAGTCGATGATGTCGCCGAGCGCCGCGGCGTTGTCTTTGGAGACGGCGTGCAGCAAAATGACCGCGCCTGGATGAAGGCGCGAGGTGACCGTATCAAAGGCGAACTGCCGGCCTTTCTGGTTGGCGGGGTCCCAGTCCGCATAAGCGACCGACCAGAACACCGACTGATACCCGATACCGCTGACCAGGTCGAGCGCGCAGTCGGAGTATTCTCCGGCGGGGAAGCGGAAATACGGTTCGCTGTAGCCGAAATACCGGCGTAGGTAATTGTCGCACTGCTGGATTTCAAGGGCCATTTCCGTCCGGCTCATATCGGGGAAAGAGCCGTGCGTCGCCGAGTGGTTGCCGAGGATGTGGCCTTCTTTGATCATTCTGGCGGCGATGGCGGGCTGGTCTTTGATGAAACTCAGCGTGCAGAAAAACGCCGAGGGCACCTTCTTGGCCTTAAGTGTATCGAGTATTTTTTCCGTATAGCCGTTTTCATAGCCGCAGTCAAAAGTCAGGTAAAGGATTTTGCCGTTGTGCTTGATATCAATCGAGAGGGCGTTGAACCCTTTCGAATCGAAATATTTCTGGTGGTTGACAGACACCTGAGGCCGCTGCGCGTTTGGCGCCAGTCCGAAATCATAGCCGTTTTTGTTTACGGACAGGCCGCGAGTATTGTCCGGGTCCGTCACCTTGAGCGTACGTTCCGGCAAGGGCGCGTATCCCGTGTAGGTGGAATAGTTGGCGCTTGTCGTTGACGCCGGTTGCGTCGCGGCAGTTGTTGTTGTCGTCGTCGGCTGCGTTGTCGCCGCCTTTGTCGTTGTTACCGGCGGTGCGGTGCTTGCGGCTGTTGTCGTTTCGGTCTGCGCGGGAGCCGTCGTCGCGGGGACGGTGTTTGTTGCGGAAGGGCTTGTTCCGGTTTCCGTCCCAGTCGTTTCGCCGCCGTCCAAAAGCGAGCAGGAGCAGCAGGCGAATACAACCAGCATTACCAGCAGGGCGCATAGGCTTTTTTTCACGGGATTCACCCCCGGAAATATTATACAGCGGGGCCTTTGCCCGCACAAGCGAAAGGCCGCGGCGGCGAGAAAACCCTGCCGGTTAAACAGTCCTGTATTTTTTACGCGGAATCGTATTATAATAACCATAAGTCACCGGTTCAAAAATATCGGTTCGCCGGACGCAACACCGGGGCGGTTTTTCGACACTTAATCAATGAGGGAAGAAAAAGGGGCAGTATCATGGAAAACGCGATGACGGGCCTCGCGGTTCTTGCCAAAGCGGGCGATGTCGAGGCATTCGGCAAACTCTACGAAATGTACGCCGGGGAATTGTACCGTTACGCCTGCTGCGTGCTTGGCAGCGCATCCTACGCTTCGGACGCCGTTCAGGACGCCGCTTGCTCGGCATTCTCTCAGATTCGCAATCTGCGCGATGAAAAGGCCTTCAAAATCTGGTTTTTCAAAATCCTGTCCAACTGCTGTAAAAAGTATTTTTCCGACCTCAAACGCGAAAGGCTGACCGAAGAACTGCAGGAGACAGCCGAAGAATCCCTCGAACCTGCCCCCTCCGACCCCGTGCTGTCCCAGGAACTCTCCTGCGCGCTTGCGAAACTCGGCGAACAAGAGCGGCAAATCGTCTTTTTGTGTGTCATTGCCGGCTACAACAGCCGGGAGATTGCAGGGGTCCTTGACCTTCCCTCCGCGACCGTCCGCTCGAAACTATCCAGAGCGCTGAAAAAAATGCGCGCAGAACTTGAACCGTGACAAGAGGTGCTTATGATGAAAAAGTCCGATAAAAAAACAATCGAAGAATTGAAACGGCGGCTTTCGGCGAACGAAACCGCCCCTCCGGCCGCAGGCGCCCCGACGGCGGCGGATGTCGTGCGGGCTATCCGTGAAAGGAACATTATCCCGGCCAAAAGGATCGTGGTACCGCTCGTCCGCCGTATCGCGTTCGCGGCGGCCGCCCTCGTAATCCTCGCGGGCAGCGTTTCGTTTCTGGGTGTGCCCGGCGCGGACTGGGGGCTGCTCAACCGCGGCAAAAATACCGTTTCGGACAACTTTGACGCCTATACCCCCTCCAGCAACAGCGAGCTGGTTGCCATATTCAAGCAAATCGAGAAGAATAACGGCAGAGGCTATTTCGACTTCAGCTACGGCCGGAAAGAGTTGGCGATGCAGGATAACGCCCTCGAAGGTTCCAGCCAAAACGGAGCGCCCACCGGCGGCGGAGGCGATACCAGGTACGGCGAGACCAACGTCCAGGTCAAAGGCGTCGACGAGCCCGACATCATCAAGAACGACGGCAGTTACCTTTACACCCTCGCGGGCAACAGCGTGGTCATCGCGAAAGCCGGCCCCGGCGGCTCGGTCGAAAAAGCCGCGGTCATCAAAGCGTCCGAGAACGAATCCATGCAGGCGCTTTTCGTCCGGGGCGACAGACTCGTCGTCTTCAGCACTTCCTACAATTACAGCCGCAGCGGCGAGGAAGGCATGTATTATGACGTATACAATTCATCGACCTGCCGCACAGCCGTCTACGACGTCGGCGACCGTACCGACCCCAAACTCGTCAAGGAACTCAAACAGGACGGGGATTTTATGTCCGCCCGCCTGATTGACGGCGAATTGTATGTCCTGAGCAGTTATTACGTTTACGTCTACGGCGGCGTCAAGGTGGAAGAGGCCTGCATTCCCGAAGTGTCGGTCGACGGCAAAACCGAGAGCATCGATTACCGGGACATCAGCGTCGTCTCCGAAACGGAACCCAACTACCTCATCGTCTCCGGCCTCAATCTCGACGACCTCAAAGCGGACGTCAGCAAAAAGGCGGTGCTCGGCGGCGGCGGCAGCGCCTACTGCAACGCCGAAAACCTCTTTGTATCCAGAAGCGTTTGGGACGCAACCCTCGTCTATGACACCGCCGTGAAAACGGATGCCGAAGGCGCGGGAGACACCGTGGCCTCTGTGGATGCGCAAGCCGGCAAAACCGTCATCTATAAATTCAGCATCGGCGGCGGCAAAGTCGAGTTTATCCGCAAAGGCGAAATCAGCGGCCAGGTGCTCAACCAGTTCTCCATGGACGAATACGACGGCTATTTCCGCATCGCGACGACCAACGGCAGCTGGGGTTCAAGCACGAGCAGCAATGTCTTCGTTCTTGATAAAGACCTCAATATCGTCGGCAAAGTGCAGAATATCGCCAAGGGCGAAAGGATTTTTGCCGCCCGTTTTATCGGCAAAACCGCTTATCTGGTTACCTTTGAACAAACCGATCCTCTTTTTGTCGTCAACCTCGACAACCCGAAGAAGCCGTTTATTGCCGGCGAGCTCAAGATACCCGGTTTTTCGAATTACCTGCATCCCGTCAGCGACACCCTCCTGCTGGGCATCGGGCAAAACGGCAATGAAGACGGGATCCTTCCCGGCGTCAAACTCTCCCTGTTCGACGTCAGCGACCCCGAAAATCCGAAGGAAGCGGACACCTACATCATCCAGGGCGAGTGCTATTCCGAGGCGTCGAACGACCATAAAGCCGTTATGCTCTATCCCGAGAAGGGCCTGATCGGCCTGCCCGTGATGCGTTACATCACCGGCCAGAATTATTATGGAGCCGAATCCTCCTTCCTGACCATCCGTATCGAGGGCGGAAAAATCGTTCCCGAGAGGATATATTCCAAACAGTACAAAGACAATGCCGATGTTTATTACGGCGCCTCCATCGTGCGCGGCACCTATATCGACGATACGGTGTATACCATGTCCCCGTTTGAACTCAACGCTTTCTCTATGACCGACGGGAAACTTTTGGGTACACTCAAGCTCGCGGATATGGATGTCTATACCAAACCCGTCGAGCCGGTGGACGGTTCCACCGAACCCGGCGTTGCCCCGGAAGAAGGTTCCGGCACAAGCGGAGAGGAAAGCGTAACCGTGGACAGCAGCGGCCGGTCCGAGCCGGTCACCGCCCCCGAAGTGATGCCGGCAGACTGAATACGAAACGGATGATACGGTAATTCCGCTGCGCCGCAACCGGCGGGCAGAGAGAAAAAGGGGATTTGCGTGATGAAAAGAATAATTGCTATGCTGATTTCCCTGCTGACGTTTTTTTCGGGCTTTTTAACTTCCCGCAGCGTCGCGGGGACCTCGTGGGAGCTGGCCGCATGGTCGGTCAGCGCGCACAATCCTCAGGATTACACGTTTACCCTGCGCTTTGAGCGGGATACTTTTTCCGGGCAGTCCGCCGTCAACATCTACGGCGGCCGCTACGCCGCGCTGCCGGGCGGGCGCATGCTCGTCGATTCGGTTTATTCCACCGAAATGGCGGGCCCGCCGGAGGCGATGGCTGCGGAAACGGTGTATTTTGAACTGCTGCGCGGTGTGAAACGCTATTCGCTTGCGGAGGATACGCTCACGCTGCTGGATGCCAACGGCAACGAATTGCTGATTTTTACCCGCTCGCCTCAAACCTGACCGGGCCGAAAAAAGCAGGGGCGCGCCGTTCAAGGACGGCGCGCCTTTTACTGCCCGTCTGCCCCCGGCAAGGTACACGCTGCGGGCTGTTTGTGGTATACTGCTCTCAACCAATCAACACGCGGCGGGAACAGCGGTTCCCGGCTTTCGAAAGGATGGGTCGCGCCGATGAAAAAAAGCCGGCTGGCATGGGAAGATCCCTACGTCTTTGCCGAGAACAAAGAGCCGGGGCACAACCTCGCGCTGCCTTACGACAGCGTTTCCGAAGCCGCCGCTTTCGGCGAATGCCCCTATAAAATGAGCCTCAACGGCCGGTGGAAATTTTACTGGCAGCGGGGTACCGGCTCCATCAGAACCGATTATCAAATCCCCGGTTTCGACGACAGGGGCTGGGATGAAATCGAAGTGCCTTCCGTCTGGCAGCTGCAGGGATACGGCAAGCCCATCTACCTGTGCGCCTATTATCCCAAGGCCCTTTCGACGCGCAAAAGCAAAATACCCTCCATCAATCCGCGGCTCAACGAACTGGGCGTCTACCGCAAAACCTTCACCCTGCCCGAGCACTGGGCCGGCAAAGAGGTGTTCCTTGTCTTTGGCGCCGTCAAAGCGGGTTTCTTCCTCTATGTCAACGGCAGGAAAGTCGGCTATTCCCAGGGTTCCATGACGCCGGCGGAGTTCAGAATCACCAATTACCTCAAAGCGGGCGAAAACCTTCTGGCGGCCGAGGTGTTCCGCTACACCGACGGGACTTACCTCGAGGACCAGGATATGTGGTTCCTGTCGGGCATCTACCGGGAAGTGTACCTCTACGCCGAAAATAAAATGTGCATCCGCGACCTGTTCGCCGAGACGACGCTGTCGGACGATTACCGCGACGGTATCCTCAAACTCTCGGTGACCCTGGGCAACTACGGCGCCGACTCCGACGACGTCCGGCTCGAAGCGGTGCTCTCCAACGGAACATTCCGGCAGACGCTCGCGAGCGGACGGCTGCAAGCCGTCGCCGGCATGAACACCTTTACGCTGCGCGGAGCCGTTCCCGACGTCCTCGCCTGGTCGGCGGAGCAACCCAACCTTTATACGCTCAGCGTCGAACTCAAATGCGGCGGTAAAACTCTGTCGGCCAAAAGCATCCGTACGGGGTTCAAAAAAATCGAGATCGACGGCAACGTGCTGAAAATCAACGGCCAAAGGGCAATCATCAAGGGTGTCAACCGGCACGATTTTGACCCGGATAACGGCTGGGCGGTCCCACGCGAACGGTTTTATGCCGACGTGTTCCTGATGAAAAGGGCGAATATCAACGCCGTGCGCACCAGCCATTACCCCGACGATCCGCTGTTATACGACCTTTGCGACGAATTCGGCGTTTATGTGATGGATGAGTGCGATATGGAGACGCACGGCGTCCGCCGCAAAAACGTCCCCGGAAGCAACCCGGTCTGGAAAAACGCGGTGGTCGACCGTGCCCAGCGCATGGTGCTGCGCGACCGCTCCCACCCCTGTGTCTGTTTCTGGTCGCTGGGCAACGAAGCCGGACACGGCGATAATTTCGCCGAGATGAAAAAAGCCGTCCTTGCCCTCGACGCGAGATATCCCGTCCATTACGAAGGGGATTATGACCTCGAGGTGTCGGATTTCATCAGCCGCATGTATCCCGTCGAAAAAACCGTCGCGCAACTGACCGCCATGAAAGACGTCAAAGTCAGCCTTTTTGAAAACCTGCTCAACCGCCTGGCCGCGGACAACAAGCCGGTCGGCGCGGAGAAATACCGTACCAAACCCGTCATCTATTGCGAATACGCCCACGCGATGGAAAACAGCCTGGGCAATTTCAAGGAATACGTCGACGATTTCGAGCGGTATCCCCATATGTGCGGCGGCTATATCTGGGACTTTGTCGACCAGTCCATCCGCCGCCGCGACGGTGAAACAGAACAATGGCTCTACGGCGGCGATTTCGGGGAGGGGCGTTCGAGTTACTATTTCTGCGCCAACGGCATCGTCGGCGCGAACCGCGTGCCGCACCCCTCCTACTATGAGGTCAAAAAAGTCTACGCCAATATCAAAATCATTAAGAAAGACCCTGCGGATTCCGTGGTGACCCTCGTCAACGGCAATCTGTTTGTTTCTCTTGCCTCCTACCGCCTTCGCTGGTCGCTTGCGGCCGACGGCAATGTGTATCTTGCCGGCGCCGTGGAACACCTCGACGTCGCCGCGCAGACCGAAAAAGACATCGCGCTGCCGTTCTCGCGCGAACTGTTCGAACCGGGTGAAACGGTGCTGAGCGTTTCCGTCGAAACCAAGTCGCGCGTTCCCTGGGCGGACGAGGGATTCGAGGCCTCGTGGGAACAGTTCGTCCTGTCGCCGCCCTGCGTCGCCCCGCCCGCGGTTCCCGCAGGCAGCGTCGGTTTTGAAAAAAAGGGGCTGAATATCCTTGTTTCCGGCGACGGGTTCCACGCGCTTGTGGCGGCCGGCTCGCTGAAAAGTCTTGTCTATGACGGCAGAGAAATCCTCTGTGCCAAACGGACGCTGAAACCGAACTTTTACCGGGCCCTGACAGACAACGACACCAACTTCCTCAACCATGCCGCGCCTTTGGCGGGGCTGAACCCGCTGAAACAGTGGAAACGAAGCAGCAGGCAGGTGCTGCCGGTATCGGTGAAGGCCGTGCAAACGCCGGAGAACACCGTGCGCATTACGGTGAAGTGGCTGGCGCCTTTCGTCGTCGGCGCGGAAACGACCTATGAGTTTTATCCCGACGGGAAAGTGGAACTCAACCACCGCGCGGCGGGCATTCTGCTGCCGGTGCTGCGCATCGGGGTGCGGCTCGGCATCGACGCGGCTTTCTCGAAAGCGCGCTGGTACGGCAGGGGACCGCATGAGAATTACTGCGACCGCATTACCGGCGCAAAACTCGCCCTGCACGAGTCGGACGTTGCCGGCCTCGAACACCGTTACATGCGCCCGCAGGAAAACGGGAACCGTACCGATACGCGCAGGCTCGAACTGCTCGATGAAAACGGCAGGGGCGTCCTCATCCGCAGCGCGCCCGGTACGAGTTTCGGCTTCAGCGCGCTGTATTATTCGCAGGAAAAACTCGATAAAGCCCGCCATATACATGAACTTCAGCCGGAACCTTACATCACGCTCAACCTGGACGCCGCGCAGCGCGGCGTCGGCGGAGACATGCCGGGCATCGCCTGCATCCGCGCGCCTTACCGTCTTAAGAAAGGTAAAAAATACACCCTTCGGGTAACATTCGAGCCGAAATAGAAGCAGAACATATAACATCCCGCGCCGCAGCCGGCGCGGGATGTTTGCATCGGCCTGTTTACGGATAAGTCCGCGTACAGACCTGCCGTATTTTTTCGCGCAGGGCGATGAAATCCTCAAAGGTATCGGGCTTGATCAGCGGATTTCTCAGCACGGCGGCGGGATGGAACGTGGCCGTGACGATTCTGCCGTCCGTTTCGATAAACTCGCCGTGCCGCGCGCTGATTTTATAATCGGCGCCGATGAAACGCTGGGCGGCGATCCTGCCGAGGCAGACGATGATTTTCGGGTCGATGAGCCGGATCTGCTCCATCAGCCACGCGATGCAGGTCTCCTGCTCCGCCGGCAGCGGGTCCCTGTTCTGCGGTGGGCGGCATTTGACGATGTTGGCGATGTAAATATTGGTGTTCCGCTCAAGGTCCACGCAGGCGAGTAACTTGTCAAGCAGCTGCCCCGCCCTGCCGACAAAGGGCTCTCCCCGGAGGTCTTCCTGCTCCCCGGGCCCCTCCCCGACGAACATCACTTCGGCGTCCTCTTTGCCGACGCCGAACACGACGTTTGTACGCGTGCCGCCCAAAGCGCAGCGCCGGCACAGGAGGCATTCTTTTTTCAGGTTTTCCATTCCGGGGTTCATGGCCGCACCTCAGAAGTTAAAATAGATAAAGGGGTTGTAGGAACCCTTAACCACATACGACACCGCGATGAGCATCAGCGCAAGCAGGCAGACGGCGTAAACGGCCGCGGGGAGTTTTTTGGTTTTGGTGTCGACCTTTTTGCCGAGCGCCTTTGCCACGGGGAAAGAGAACAGCGCGGCGCACGCCAGGAAAACCCAATACTGCGACAGCAGGGCGAAAAACGGTCCGTCGGTCAGCGCGTTGCCGGCCGCCCCGAAAAGCTGCCGGTAATAGCCCAGAGCGTAAGGCAGATCCGCGCTGCGGAAGAGTACCCAGCCCATCAGGACACAAAACAGCAGATAGATATTCCGCAGCACGCCGAGCCTGCGTGTTTTCTTTTCGAAACCGGTCAGCTTTTCCGCCGTAATAAGCAGGAAATACATCAGCCCCCACAGGATAAACGTCCAGTTGGCGCCGTGCCATACGCCGGTTAAAAACCAGACGACGAATAAATTGAACACCAGCCGCATTTTCGAGTTGACGCGGCTGCCCCCAAGCGGGAAATAGACATAATCGCGGAACCACGTGCCCAGCGAAATATGCCATCTGCGCCAAAACTCGGTGACCGATTTCGAAGAGTAGGGATAATCGAAGTTTTCCAGAAAGTGGAACCCGAACATTTTTCCCATACCGATGGCCATGTCGGAGTAGCCGGAAAAGTCAAAATAAATCTGAAACGCGTAGGCGAACAGCCCGAGCCAGGAGAGGGCGACCGAAACCGGCGTTTCGCTGTCGAACGCGCTGTCGGCCACAACCGCCATGGTGTTGGCCAGCAGTATTTTTTTGACAAAGCCGATGATGAATCTCGTCACGCCCGACGTAAAATCGTCGAGCGTTTCTTTGCGGTTTTTAATTTCCGCGGCGATGGTCTCGTAACGCACAATCGGTCCGGCAATCAGCTGCGGGAAAAAGGAAATGTACAAGCCCGTATACAAAGGGTTTTTCTGCAGCTCGCCGACGCCTCGGTTGATGTCAAGCACATAAGAGAAGGCCTGAAAGGTGAAGAACGAGATGCCGATGGGCAGCGCGATATACGGAACCTTGATGCCGAGCCCGAAGACATGGTTGATATTGTTGAGCGTGAACATCAGGTATTTGAAGACGAACATGATGCCCAGGTTAAACACCGTCGCCGCGGCAAGGATCGAACGGATTTTGATTTTCCGGCCTTTATAGCGATGGACCAGCAGCCCGAAAGCCCAGTTGGCGGCAATCGAGAGCATCATGACCAGTACAAACTTCGGTTCGCCCCAGGCATAGAAAAACAGCGAGGCGGCCAGCAGAAACATATTCTGCAGCAGACGGCTTTTTCTAAACAGCACGTAGTAGCCGAAGATGACCAGCGGCAGAAAAACGAACAAGAAGATGGAACTCGAAAAAAGCATCCGCCGCTACCTCTTGTCGAAAAGGTGAGCGATGTCCGTCACGTGAATGTCTTCTTTTCCGATAATCAGCGTGCTTTCCAGCAGCACCTTTGCCGCGTCGAGAGAAGTCAGGCAGGCTGTGCCCGCTTCGGCGGCCAGGCGGCGGAGTTTAAAGCCGTCTCTGGTCTGCAGTCTGCCGTGCGTCGGTGTGTTGATAATCAGAGAAATCCCGCCCGCCGAGAGCAGGTCGAGGATGTTGGGGCTTTCGCCAGTGATTTTATTGACCGGCTTGGCCGGGATTCCCGCCTGTGTCAGCGCGTCGAGCGTACCCGGCGTGGCGTAATACTCAAAAGCCGAACCCTCCATGCCTTTGAGAATCGAGCAGACCTCCGCTTTGTCTTTGTCGCAGACGGTGACAATGATTTTTCCGTTCGCCGGCAGGGAAACCCCTCCGCCCTCAAAGGCCTTCAGCAGCGCTTCGTTGTAATCCCGTGCGATGCCGAGCACTTCCCCGGTCGACTTCATCTCCGGCCCGAGCGAGGTGTCCGCCCCCGTAATCTTTTCAAACGAAAACACCGGTAGCTTAATGGCGTAATATCCGCTGTCGGGGCGGAGGCCCGTGCCGTAGCCCATGTCCCGTATCTTTTCCCCCAGCACCGCCCTGGTGGCGAGATCGATGGCGGGGATGCCCGTGACTTTGCTGATATAGGGCACCGTTCTCGACGAGCGCGGATTGACTTCGATGATATAGACCGTTCCTCTCGAAACGATGAACTGGATGTTCATCATCCCGACCACCTGCAAAGCGTAGGCGAGCCTGCGCGAATAGTCGACGATGGTGCGCTGAATCTGCGGTGACAGCGTCACCGCGGGATAGACCGATATAGAGTCGCCCGAATGGATGCCCGCGCGGTCAATGTGTTCCATGATACCGGGTATCAGGATGTCGGTGCCGTCGCAGATGACGTCGACCTCGACCTCGGTGCCCATGACGTATTTGTCCACCAGCACGGGATGTTCCTGAACGGTGCGCGTGATGATGCCCATAAACTCGCGGATGTCGCTGTCGGACACCGCGATTTGCATGCCCTGTCCCCCGAGCACGTAACTCGGCCTGACGAGAACCGGGTAGCCGAGCGAATGCGCCGCGAGGATAGCCTCTTCCTCGGTGAAGACCGTCTGCCCCCTCGGTCTGGTGATGCCGCAGAGTTCGAGCACCTCGTCAAAACGTTCGCGGTCTTCGGCGGCGTCGACATGGTCGGCGTCGGTGCCGTAAATAGGCACGCCCAGGTCGTGAAGCGTTTTGGTCAGCTTGATGGCGGTCTGCCCGCCGAACTGGACCACCGCCCCGTCGGGCTTTTCGAGTTCGACGATGTTGGTGACGTATTCCGGCGTCAGGGGTTCGAAATAAAGTTTGTCGGCGATATCGAAATCGGTCGAGACGGTCTCGGGGTTGTTGTTGATAATAATGGTTTCACAGCCGGCTTTTCTCAGCGCCCAGATGCTGTGCACCGAGCAGTAGTCGAATTCAATTCCCTGGCCGATACGGATGGGTCCCGAACCGAGCACCAGCACTTTTTTTCTGTCCGAGCTTGGACTGACCTCGTTTTCCACGCCGTAATCGGAATAGTAATAGGGCGTCGCGGCCGCAAACTCCGCCGCGCAGGTGTCGACAATCGAGAAAGCGGGCGTGATGCCCCAGCGCCGGCGCATATTGGTGACAGCCGACGCGGTGATGCCCAGGTCTTTGGCGATCATCGAATCGGTGAAACCCATCTGCTTGGCCCGCGCGACGGTTTCACGGTCGAACAGGCCGGAACGCAGCAGCTTTTCCATCCGAACGATGTTGTCGATGCGGTTGAGGAACCACAGGTCTATTTTTGTGATGCTGTTAATCTCTTCCAGGGGGATTTCTTTATAGATCGCAGCCGCGACGGTATAGAGGCGTTCGTTGTCAATGTTTTTCAGCAGTACCCTGAGTTCGTCCGGCGTTTTTTCGGTCAGCGCAGGTACCAAAAGGCTTTCCCTGTTCTCCTCGAGCGAGTTGACCGCCTTGTGCAGCGCCGCCTCGAAGGAGCGGGAAATCGCCATCACTTCTCCGGTCGCCTTCATTTGGGTGCCCAGCGTGCGTTTGGCGGTTACGAATTTGTCAAAGGGCCATTTGGGGAATTTTACGACGCAATAGTCGAGAGCCGGCTCAAAACAGGCGAAGGTTTTTCCAGTAACGGCGTTGGGGATTTCGTCAAGGCCGAGACCGAGCGCGATTTTCGCCGCGACGCGCGCGATGGGGTAACCCGTCGCTTTCGAGGCGAGGGCGGACGAACGGGACACGCGCGGGTTGACCTCGATGACCGCGTACTCGAACGAATCGGGATGCAGCGCGAACTGCACGTTGCAGCCGCCCTGTATGCCCAGCGCCGAGATGATGTTCAGCGCCGAGGAGCGCAGCATTTGATAATCTTTATCCGACAGCGACTGGGACGGCGCGACGACGATGGAGTCGCCCGTATGCACGCCGACGGGGTCGAGGTTTTCCATATTGCAGACGGTGATGCAGTTGCCTTTGCCGTCGCGCATCACCTCATACTCGATCTCTTTCCAGCCGGAGATGCATTTTTCGATCAGCACCTGCCCGACGCGGGAGAGCCGGATGCCGTTGGCCGCGATTTCATGCAGCTGCTCCGGCGAATCGGCGATGCCGCCGCCCGTACCGCCGAGCGTGTAAGCCGGCCTGACAATGACCGGATAACCGATCTGCTCCGAAAACGCGAGCGCATCCGCGACGGTTTCCACCACTTTGGACTCGATGCAGGGTTCGCCGATGCGCAGCATGGTATCCTTGAATTCCTGGCGGTCCTCCGCCATTTTAATCGCTTTGGCGGAAATACCGATGAGACGGACGCCCAACTGCGCCAGAATACCTTTTTCCTCGAGTTCCATCGCCAGGTTCAGCCCTGTCTGGCCGCCGAGCGTCGGCAGCAGGGAGTCGGGGCGTTCGATTTCGATGATTTTTGACACGGTTCTGACCGTGAGCGGTTCGATATATACTTTGTCGGCCATTTCGCCGTCGGTCATGATGGTCGCGGGGTTGGAATTGACCAGGACCACCTCGACGCCTTCTTCGCGCAGCGAGCGGCAGGCCTGGGTACCGGCGTAGTCGAACTCGGCGGCCTGGCCGATGATGATGGGTCCGGAGCCGATGACCATGACTTTTTTAATGCTTTTATCGATCACAGGCAGCCCCCCTTCCCCATCAGGTCGATGAAGCGGTCAAACAGAAAGGCTGTATCGCGGGGCCCCGGAGAGGCCTCGGGATGGAACTGCACCGTGAACAGCGGCTTGCCGTGATAAACGACGCCCTCCACGGTTTTGTCGTTGACGTTGACGCAGCTGATTTCGGCGTTTTTCGGCAAGCCTTCGGCGCACACCATATAGCCGTGGTTCTGCGAGGTGATGAACGAGGTGTCGTCAGCGGTAAATTTGACGGGATGGTTCGCGCCGCGGTGCCCGTATTTCATTTTCACCGTTTTTCCGCCCGTCGCGAGAGCCATCAGCTGATGGCCTAGGCAGATGGCGAAAGTCGGGATGCCGGCGTCGTACAGTTTGCGGACCTCCCGGATGATATCCTTGCAGTCGGCCGGGTCGCCGGGACCGTTGCTGAGCATCAACCCGTCGTGGCCGCCCGCGAGGATATCCTGTGCCGAAGTGCCGCAAGGGTAAACCGTGACCCTGCAGCCTCTGCGCTCAAGCGATTTCGCGATATTGTATTTTGTTCCGCAGTCGAGCAAAGCGACGCTCGGGCCGGAATTGTCCGACCCGTAGAAGATAGGATGTTTTGTGCTGACGGACTCCACCAGCCCGGCTTGCGTAAATGCGGCGATAAGCCCGGCGCAGCGCGCCGGATCCGAGCAGTCGTCGGTAATCAGGCCGCGCATCGTACCGCTTTCACGCAGGCGTTTGACCACCGAGCGTGTGTCGATCCCGCTGATGCAGGGGATGCCGAACGCCTCGAGTACTTCTTCGAGCGGCTTTTCGTTCCTGAAGTTCGAAGGCGCCTGACAAAGTTCGTGGACGATAAAAGCCACGGGCTGGAGCCTTGCGGATTCGCAGTCTTCCATGCTGACGCCGTAGTTGCCGATCATCGGGTAGGTCATGACGATGCCCTGACCGGCGTAGGAGGGGTCGGTCAGCACTTCCAGGTAACCCGTCATGGAGGTATTAAAAACAACTTCGCAGGCAACCTCGCGAAACGCGCCGCAGGCGGTGCCTTCATAAACCGAACCGTCTTCAAGAACGAGATATGCCCGCATCCAACACCTTGCCTTTCCCCACGAGGCTTTCTAACCTAACATTATAGCATAAGCGGGCATTTTATAATTCCGAAATGTATTATTATTCATTTAATTGAAGACCGTCCGGCCCGTACAGCGGGAAGAATTCGCGCGCTTTCGCGCTGTCGGAACCGATCTGTTCCCTGAGCGCTCCCAGGGAGCGGAACTTCATCTCGGCGCGCAGATAACGAAGCAGCGCGACCTCGATACGCCGGCCGTAAAGTTCGCCGCTGAAATCGAGGATGTTCGTTTCGCTGCGCAGCTGTTTGCCGCCGAAGGTGGGCTGGACGCCGATATTGGTTACGGCAGCAAGCTGTTTCCCCTCGACGGTTACGCGGGAAAGGTAGACCCCGTGTTTCGGGATGCAGAAACCCTCGTCGAAAAGCTGGTTCATCGTCGGAGTACCCATATACCTCGCCAGCCGCCTGCCGTAGACGACCTCGAAATCATAGGAGAAGGGCCTCCCGAGCATCCGCGCGGCAAGCTCGGGCTCGCCGTTCTCCAGCGCTTTTCTGATACGGGTGGAACTCACCGGTTCACCGGCGTCCATCACGGTTTCCGCCAACGTGAAATCCAGGCCGCTTTCGCGGCAAAATGTTTCCATTAACGCGGCGTCTCCGGCGGCCGCGCGGCCGAAACGATAGCCTTCTCCGCAGGCAACCGCCGCGCACCGCAGGCGCTTGAGCAGGATTTCCCGGAAAAACCGCTCGGGTTCCCAGTCCTTGATTTCATCAAAAGCGACCGTTTCCGCCTTGATGCCGAGACTGGCCAGTTCGCGCTCCCGAAGCGTCGGCGTCATCAGTTCGCCGGGCGAAACCCCTGTCAAAACCTTCTGCGGATGGGTGTCAAAAAGCAATATGCGCGCCTCAAGGCCGCGGCTGCGGAAAGCCAGGGCGGCGGCGATGACCGCCCGGTGCCCTTTGTGAAGCCCGTCGAACGTGCCGAGGGCTATTGCCGTTTTTGTCTGCTTTGTCATGCGCTCACCCATACAATTGGAGTCTGTCTTCAACGAACCGGTTTTATCATGATATAAAAAGACCGGTTAACAGTAAAAAGCCAACTTGCGGCTGCCTCGTTGTTTCATATAACAGCGGGATCGGCTTTAATTTTGGTTTTGTCTGATTTTGCATATTCTATTCCGGCTTGTCTAGGCTTACTCTAGACGGATAAATTGCCCGTTCCTTCATAGTGGCCAGCATTTGTTCCGCAATACGTTCCCAACTATAGGTTTTCGCCTTTATGATTGCGTTTTTCGAAAAACGCAAGTATTGCTCTTCATTGGAACAAATTTTGTCGATTAACGCGGCCAGTTTCGTTTCATCGTCGCCGTCGACCAATTCGCCGTTGATGCCTGCGTCGATAATTTCCGGCATAGCGCAAATGTTTCTGCCAATGCAAGGCAGGCCGCAGCTCATCGCCTCAATAAACGCTATTCCGAAATAATCAAACCGTGAGGGCAAAACAAAAATGTCGCATTCATTCAACAAAGCGACCAGCCGAGCCTTATCCAAAAAACCGTGATTGATGACGTGGGAATTTCCGGACAGTTCTTTGTCATCGTTGAGCCCTGCGACGTGCAGAAAATATTCGGTAGAAGATTCGTTGTTCAGAACCTTCAGCGCCCGAATTATAATATCGACCCCTTTGCCGCGAAACGTCACGCCCACCACAACGATATTAAACCTTTTTTTTCCATGAATACTTTTCGGATGAAATAGATCCTTGATATCGATGCCGTGCCAGTTGGCCGCGGCATAAACCGTATGGGTCTTATCGGCATCGACGCCTGTCGCGCGGATCAGGTTCTCCCGCATCCAGCGGCTCATGCAGAAGATGCCGTCTGATTGCAGATACATATCCCGGCAGTATTCAGCCGCCCTTTTTACGACGTCCAAATCCTCCGCTTTGTATGGATAGGGAAGTTCTCCGGATTTTTCGTAAAAATCGAGGGCCATATCATGGGTGGAGTCGCTGTAAATATAACGGGCAGGCATAAGTTTTCCGGTGCGGTAGCCGCCCATTTCCAGTACCGCGTCATATTGATGATGCGCGCAATGTTTTTCAAGCAGGCGGGAATGAAGCGGATTTAATTCCGAAACGCCGTATTTTGACACTCTGGCTTTCTTTTTGAAAGAGGCTTTCCAATCGGTCGATTGAATATAATGGAGTCTTTGGTTAAAAAATGTGTAATAATCCGACAGATTGATACAGTCGATTTCGGCATCATCGAAGCGCTTTAACGCGGACCAGAGACTGAAAGGCGTCCCGGACCAAGAGCGCGGATTTCTCACATCGTATGGAGCGGCAATCCCCAATTTCAAAATCAATTCACTTCTTCTTCAAAAAGTTTGCTTTGCCGGGCAAAAAGATTACGATTGTTGTTATAAAAAGGTTTTTTCGCCTATGGACAGGCAATGCTTGATGAAGCGTTTGACGGCGGAAATCCGATCCGACCTCGCATTTGCGCGTTTTTTCCGGTTCAGATAACATTGAGCGGAACGGACGAACCCTTTTTTTTTGTAATTATTTTTGAAAGCGATCCGGGCTTTGCTGACCGGTACCGGCCCGGAAAGCTGAGAATTGCCCTGCACGGCTTCTTCAACGCTTCTCTGCTCTAAAAACAAACGGTCTGCGCAGCTTTCAATATACGACAGCCCTTTCGTCGTATTCGCCATAATTAAAGATACGCCGTCGGCTTGGTCATGCTGAAAGGCGACGTTTTTTCCGAGTCCCCAGAAATCGCCGATTGTGATATCGGACGCCCTGTTCTTTTGCGCGAACGGGCACCGGTAACAACTGTCTCTGTGATAAACGCCGCAGAAAAAACCGTTCAGGAATATATCGTCTTCGTATGAGTTGGAAAATACGGTTTTCCCTTCTTTAAACAATTGAAAAATATAATGCTGGGATACCCGAAAAGAAATACTGTCCGGCGGCGAAGGGAGCGAAGGCGTCAGATATTCGATATACTCGTCGATATATTTTTGGGACGGAACACCGTGGCAAACAAAATCGACCGCAACGAGGTTCTCGTCCTCGGAACCCACAAAACGGCGCAAAGCCCATACCTGGCAAGGGCTCCCGACAAAAAGAACAGGCTTGCCGTCATGCAAATGTTTTGCCGCCAAGGTGTAAGCGTCCCCGATATAACTTTGGAAATACTTTGAACCTTTAAAGCCTTTCAACTGCTCGGGCGTACCGGCGCAGTAATGTTTCAACTGAAGATGATCCGAAAATCCGGCGCCGAACACGTATCCGCCTTTTTCGATCATCTTTGAACTGAAGACCGATGCGGCGCCGCCGGAGGAACTGCTTTTTCTGTCGTCTTTGATTAAAGACCAGCCCGCAAATAATTTGATCGGGGGCGAAAAAGAAATCTTGTTGTTTGCGATGCAAGAATCCCGGCAAACCATGCATCGGATACACACCGACTCGTCGACAACAGGAGAAAGCGCTCCGTTAACGTCATACTTCATCTCGATGCATCGGGTCGGGCAGACATTATAGCAAAGGGAACAACCGCTGCACTTTTCCGCTTCGCAAATGATCATACTGACAGCTCCCGTTATACGCCTAACGACCGTTCCAAAAATCGAATGGCTTGCGCGCGTTTTTCGGCAATAATCTTTTGCGCGGGGACGAAATCCATATCGAAAAGCTTGTCGAGTATTTCGTCGGCATTGCTTTTCGATACGGCACGGTCAAGCAGGCCTGTCTGGGACAAAAAGGATTTTAAGCGCTCGTCAAGCATTCCGTTGAAAGCCAAAAAAGGTTTGTTGAACATGACCGAGAACAGAAGCCCGTGAAATGAACTGGTGATGACGAAGCGGGCGTTTTTGATCAGATTGACGAAATCTTGCGGTCCGCTGTCAAGTTTAAAAATATGACCGTCGTGGTCGCTGAACACTTCTTTGTCGCCATAGGCGCATACCGCCAGCACGATTTTCAGCCCCGTCTTTTCGGCGACCTTATTGGCAATCGCTACCATCTCCTGATTGCGGGTTCTTTCGGCGAGGGAATAATAAAAAATATAGTTATCCCCAGGCTGAAAAGGCGGCAGAATACGATCCCATTCCTCGGGTTTCAGCAACAGCGAAGGATCCGGCAGTACCGGGACATCCAGCCCGGTCAATTCACGGACAATAGTCGCGCTGTTATCGTCCCGGACGCAGACGCTGTCATATTGTTTGATGAACTCCGCTATTTCGGAGTGACTGTCGACGGAGATATATCTTGAACCGAAGGACGGCGCATAAGCGATTTTTTTGCCGCTTTTTACAAAAGGCAGAAAATAAGCGTTATCCGCATCACAGGGTTTGAAGTTCCAAATTTGGTCGCTGCCGCTGATATAAAAGTCAAAATCAAAATCCGCATCATACAATTCTTTCAGATCGGAATAGGTCCTTTTTGTCAGATGAAGCTGCTTTTCTATGAATGATTGGTATTTGGCATACGCCCGCATCCTTGCGGGGAGATTGTACAAGTATTTCCGGTCAAATCTGAGCGCGTAAAGCAACTTCTTGCCGGTCAATGGCGCGTAGTGGCGACTTTGTTCCGGTTTGCGGAAATCAATCACCCGGCAATCAAAACCAAGTTGCTCAATAACATTTTGCAGCGCGTAGACTTGAAGGGAAGAGCCGAAATTGTGCGCCGCATGAAACGTGATGATTCCGACTTTTTTCATAAGCGTGTCCCCAATCCGGAATGCTTCATTTGACCTTGAAAAGATACCGGCGGCATAAGATATGGGCGGGGGCGTATATTTTGTGCCGGACAAGCCAGTACACCAGCCAGTCGATCGACTTCGAACGGATGGAATCAATGTCGAAAACCCGGAAAGAACGCGCGATCATTTCGGATTCCGCGAGTTCCTTAATCGCTTTCCTCGGCTTAGGGTGACCGCCGTTGTATAAATTTTCGAGCAGCTGATAAAAAAGAACGGTAATATTGTATTTAGCTAAATCATAGAGATATTCGTCTTTCCTGTCGGCTAAAAAGGCCTCGCAAAGGCTCAATTTTTTTTCATATTGTATGGCTAAAGAACGGGCCAGCGCGGGTTTGTATTTGCGTCTCATTACGCTGTCCTGATGAATCCTGTATCTGTAAAAGGCGTCAGAAAGGATATAAACCGTTTCCGCGTTTAAGAAGCATTCCATGCAAAACAGCGTGTCTTCTCCGATCGTTATCCTGTCGTCAAACCGTATATGGTTGCCTTTTACGAGCGCCGCCGAATAAAGAAACCTCCAGATGAAACCGAAACATCCCGAGGAATGCATTTGCACGGCGCTGTCGATGATGTCCTGTTTCAGCAATATTTTTTCTTCCTCAAAATGGGAGGCGATCGTTTTTTCCTTCTCCATCAATTCACCGAACTTAACGAAACCAGAGCCGACGATATCCACCTTGTGTTCGGCGGCGGTTCGATAAAGCGCCTCGTACATCGTCACAGCAACGAGATCGTCGGCATCGACAAAACCGATATAGTCGCCTTTCGCGGCGTCGAGCCCCGCGTTCCGGGCGGCGCTGACGCCGCGGTTGCTTTGATGGATAACCTTGATTCTGTTGTCCGCCCGCGCGAAATCGTCCGCGATTTTTGCGCTCGAATCGTTGGAACCGTCGTCAACTAAAATAATCTCGATATCGGAAAGCGTCTGGGCTGCGACCGAACGGACGCATTCCTCCAGATAGCTCATTGCGTTGTAAAAAGGGATGATGATGCTGACCTTTGGATTCATTGAGCAACCCTCGCGGCAATCCGGTGACAATAAGGGGGCTGTATTCATACGGCGCGTTCATCAAACAACGATATCCGCAAACCGTTTTCCTCAGCGTGAATATGGCCGTTAATGATATCCATGAACAATATATCAAAAAAATATGCTTTGCGCATAGAGGGGAAAGTTCCCGGCTGCATTCAGCCTTTTTTATGCTGCTGTTTCATGCGCGCCTCTTTTGAAAGCACGGTTTTGCGAAGCCGCAGGCTTTTGGGCGTTACTTCGAGCAGCTCGTCGTCTTTGATAAACTCCATCGACTGCTCAAGGCTCAATTCGCTCGGCGGCGTCAGCCGCAGCGCGTCATCGCTGCCGGCCGCCCTGGTGTTGGTCAGATGTTTCTGCTTGCAGATATTGCATACGACATCCTCGTTCTTGGCGCTTTCGCCGACAATCATGCCCTCGTACACCTCGACACCGGGGCCGATGAAAAGCCGTCCTCTCTGCTGGGCGCTGAACAGCCCGTAGGCGGTGGACAGGCCGCCCTCGTGCACGACAATCGAACCGCGTTCGCGCGTCTGGATATCGCCTTTGTAGGTCTCATAGCCGAGGAAGAGCTGGTTCATGATGCCGTTGCCGTTGGTGTCGGTCAAGAACTCCGAACGGTAGCCGATCAGCCCTCTGGACGGAATCCTGAATTCGAGATGCGTGGAGCCCGCTTCTCTTGAACCCATGTTTTCGAGTTCACCTTTGCGCGGCCCCAGCTTTTGAATGACCGCGCCGACATACTGCTCGGGCACCTCGACGATCAGCAGTTCCATCGGTTCGAGAATATGGCCGTCGCGCTCTTTGAAGATGACTTTCGGCCGCGATACCTGGAACTCGTACCCCTGGCGCCGCATCGTCTCAATCAGAATCGACAAGTGCAGTTCGCCCCGTCCGGAAACTTTGAAGGTATCGGTCGTGCCGGTGAGTTCGACGCGCATACTGACGTTGGTTTGCACCTCTTTGAACAGGCGGTCGCGCAGGTTGCGGGAGGTGACGAACCTGCCCTCGCGCCCCGCGAAAGGGCTGTCGTTGACGATGAAATTCATCGCGATCGTGGGCTCGTCGATTTTGACAAAATCGAGGGGCTCGATCCTGGCCGGGTCGCAGAGCGTCTCGCCGATATTCAGGTCCTCGATGCCCGAAACGCACACGATGTCCCCTGCTGCCGCTTCATCCGCCTCGACGCGCTTGAGCCCGTCGAAAAGATAAAGCCGGGATATCCTGACGTTTTCAAAATCGCCGTCCCTTTTGCATAAAACCGCCGGAGCGCCCTTGCGCGCGACGCCGCGTTCGATGCGCCCGATACCGAGCCGGCCGACGTATTCGTCGTACTCCAAACTTGAAAAACGAAGCTGCAAAGGGCCTTCGGGGTCGCCGCCGGGCGCGTCGATGTTTTCGAGGATCGAATCAAGCAGCGGCCGCATGTCGCCGTTTTCCGCGTTGCTGTCGAGCGAGGCGAAACCGTCTCTGGCGCTGGCGTACACGACGGGGAAGTCCAGCTGGCTTTCATCGGCGCCCAGTTCGATAAACAAATCAAGAACCCCGTCGACCACCTCGTCCGGCCTCGCGCCCGGCCGGTCGATTTTGTTGATGACCACAATCGCTTTTTTTTGCAGATCCAGCGCCTTTTTGAGGACAAAGCGCGTCTGCGGCATACAGCCTTCGAAGGCGTCCACCAGCAGCAGTACGCCGTCGACCATCATCAGGATGCGCTCGACTTCGCCGCCGAAGTCGGCATGACCGGGGGTGTCGACGATGTTGATCTTCGTCCCGCGGTAATGAATAGCCGTATTTTTGGCGAGGATGGTGATGCCCCTCTCGCGCTCGAGGTCGTTGGAGTCCATGACCCGTTCGCGAACCTGTTCGTTTTCCCTGAAAATGCCGCTTTGTTTGAGCATTTCGTCGACGAGAGTCGTCTTACCGTGGTCGACATGCGCGATAATCGCGATATTCCTGATATCTGTTCTCAATGCCAAAACTTTCACCTGAATATAAAATTGTGCTTTATTCGACCGAAATCCCTTTTGCCGCCCTTTGCTGACGAAGTTCCTCGGTAATCACCTGCCGTTTTTTGCCCACGAGGTCATAAAAGAGCAGCGGTATGCTGCAAAGCAGCAGCAGAACCCCGGGAATAACGGACACGAGGGTGAACATGCCGCCCCGCTGGGCTGCCGACAGCGCCGTCGGGTCCGGGGTGAATGCGGTTCCTATGGTTGCGATATTCAAATCGACGATTTTATACATCAGCACGATAAAAGAGGTCGCGAAAGCGTTGCCGAGTTTGTTGACGAAAGACTGGCAGGCGGAACCGAGCCCGTTTTCGCGCCTGCCGGTTTTCCACTCCATATAATCCAGCGAATCGCCGATCATCGCCGAGGACAGCACGTTGATGGTCCCGGCGGGCACGCAGGCCAGCACAAGGAAGGGGACGCATGCCCAGAAACGATTGTAGCCCAAAAAATAAATCGCCATACTTGCAGCGAAACCGATCACGCAGGAAACGACGATAAGCTGCTTGTAGTTGAACTTTTTAATCAGTTTGGGCAGCAGCAGCATGGTGCCGAACATGCCGACCGCCGTCGCCACTGCGAAAATAAGGTTGACTTTGGATATGCTGGACTGGATAATCGGCTCTTTTTGGGCGTCGGTCAGGCCGGCAAGCGAGGGGCCGATATAGAACGAGTACCTGGCGACATGGATGGCGCCGACCTGATACATGTACCTGCCGCAGGAAAGCACGCCCATAAGCAGCACCAGCATCAGCGGCTTGTTGGAAAACAGCAGTTTCAAGGAGCCGGCTTCGCCCTTTTCAGGTTTTTTGCGCGGCACATTGACGCGTTCTTTGACATGGAAATAGGTGTTTGCAAAAAGGAGGTTGCCGATGATGGCCGCGAACAGGGCGATGACGGTGTACCTGGCTTTTTCAAGTTCCAGCCCGCTGAGCCCGGTTTTCGGCAGTATAAAACCCAATGCCATAAAAATAACGATCGGCAGCGCGGAACCGATCCCGTTTGTGGTTCTGGCTAGCGTAAAGATTCTTCCGCGTTCGGCGGGGTTGGCCGTCATGAGGATGGGCATACTCCAAAACGGCACGTCGGACATCGTGTAGGTCATGCCCCATAGTACGTAGGTGACCGCCGCGTACGCCATTTTTGAAGCCGGGGGAATATCCGGCGCGTAAAACAAGAGGAAGGTTAATATGGCAATCGGTATCGGTGTAATCAGCAGATAGGTTTTCATTTTCCCGTGCTTGGGGTTCAGGCGGTCCGCTATCATGCCCATCAGCGGGTCGTTGACCGCATCCCAGATTCTGGCCAGGAGCATCAGCAGCAAGACGAATACCGCCGAGACGCCGAGGACGTTGAGATAAAAATCCGAGATGTAGGAAGACATGATGGCGTAAATCATCCCCTGGCCGAGGGCGCCGATTTCCAGCATGCGCAGTTCTTTTTTACCGACAAAGGTTTTCAGCTTTTCCATGCGTTTACCCCTTACTCGCTCTTCATTTCCACCAATGCTTTCTTCCCTTCGAACGCTTCGACGGAGAGCTTGACCGAGTCGAAGATGGCGGCGTTGATGTCGTCGTCTGTGGCGCCGAGCGCAACGCTCCACTTTTTGTCAATAAACGTATTCATGCACATGATTTCCGCCAAATCCACCGGATTCAGGCCGGGGTCGATGCCTTTTTTTGCGTACTGTTTGATCATCGTCTTGCCGAACAACTTGAACATCCATTTTGCGATATGGATAATTTTACGGTCCGGTTTGCCCATCGCGGCGTGGACGATTTTCAGGAATTCGTCCCAGGTAAGGTTGTAATAGCTGATCGGGTAGGCGTTGCCGCCTTTGTTCTTTTCCGCCACGCCTACAATGGTTTCGGCCACCTGGCGTACGGTCAGCATCGCCGTGCCGCCCTTGGGATACATCGTTACCAGCGGCATCTTGCTCAACTGCTCGATGAGGATGACCCAAACCGGTTTCCTGCCCGGCTGCGTACCGAAGATATAAGGCAGTTCCAGCACCGCGACGGCCATGGTGCCGTCCGCAAGCGCGAGCGCCGCTTCTTCCTGCGCGATGCGGCTGCGGATATAGGGATGTTTCTTTGTCAGTTCCATTTCTGGCTTTTCTTTCGCGAAATAAGCGAAGTAAGACCCGAGCACCACCGAACTGCTCAGGCCGCATTCCTTCGCCAGACCGATGAGGCGTTTGACGGGGTTGATATTGTATTTTTCATAATACGAGTAAACGGGCGCCGGGAACTCGACGCGCTCGTCAATGCCCGCGGCGAACACAAGACAATCGCACCCTGCCATCATCGCTTTGATCTCGCCGTCGCTCATTTCAAGATAATTGCCCCATATCAGTTCCATCTCCGGGGGAATCGGGGCGCCTTCCGGCAGAGGGGGGAGGGCGACGGACTTGACCGAATGCCCTCTCTCGATAAAAAGCGCGGCGGCCGCGCAGCCGAGAAGTCCGGTACCGCCTATCATGAATACTTTCAAAACGCACACCCCTGTTTGACATAATCATAGATATACAATTTAACAGTTTACGGCCAAGGGCCTGAATAGTCAACAACGGATTTGCCGCGGCGTTTCTTCCCTTTCGGGCGGCGCTGCGGTATAATAAGGTCCGCCGGACCGCATATCGGCTGTGTTTTGAACGGCTCGGCAAACGGCTCAACAGCAAAAACAGGGAGAGAAATATGAGGCTGCGATTGACCGCCGTGTTCCTGACGGTACTGCTCGCCGTCCTGACGGCATCCTGCTCCTTTGCGAGGGAAGAGACGACGGCTGCCCCGGCTTCCACGTCGGTTCCCACGGTCAGGGTTACTTTCCCCGAGGGCTCAACGGCCGTGCAGATCGCCCGTCTGCTTGAACAAAACGGCGTTTGTTCCGCAAAAGATTTCCTGGCCGCCGCCAATACCGTGCCGGCCGATTTCCCCCTCGCGGCGCAGATTGCAAACGCGGCCGAAAGGCCCTTTCTGCTGGAAGGGTATATTTTCCCCGATACCTATGATTTCTATGTCGGCGAATCGGCCGCCTCTGCGTTGAGCCGCTTCCTGGCAAACACCAAACGCAAGCTGACCGCGGCCGTGGCGTCGCGGGCTGGCGAACTCGGCTACAGCGTGGACGAAATACTCATCATCGCATCCATCATTCAGGAAGAGTCCGGTTTTCCAGAACAGGACCCGCTGGTCTCCTCGGTGCTTCACAACCGTCTCAACAGCAAGTCCTTTCCGATGCTGCAATTCAACGTCACCTTCGAGTATATCGACAAATATGTCGCCCCTTACGTGGACGGCGGCTCCGAAAAGTACCGCGGCCTCTACAACACCTACCGGCGCAAAGGCCTGCCGGCCGGACCCATCTCCAACCCCGGCATGAGTGCCATCAACGCCGCACTGTATCCCGCTGACACCGGCTATTATTATTTCGTCACCGATAAAAATATGAACTACTACTACGCGTCCACGTATTCCGAGCATCTCGCCAACTGCAGAAAAGCCGGCGTTCCCACCGGCTGATACGAGCGGCGGACCGGCACAGCGGTTCCCCCGGCCCATGAGCCGGGGGAACCGCTGTTTGATACCGGCGTGTTTTCAGGTGCGGCTTTTCATATCCTGCGCGCGGATGTCCGTGCGCTTGATTTTGCCGCTGCTCGTTTTGGGCAGTTCGCTGACAAACTCGATGACCCGCGGGTATTTATAAGGCGCGGTGACGCTTTTGACATGGTTCTGCAGTTCCCTGATCAGCGTTTCGCCGGCTTCGAAGTTTTTCGCCAGCACCACGGTTGCCTTGACGATCTGCCCCCTGTCCGGGTCGGGCAGGGCTGTCACCGCGCACTCCAGCACGGCGGGGTGCTCCATCAGCGCGCTCTCGACCTCGAAGGGTCCGATGCGGTAGCCGGAGCATTTGATGATGTCGTCGTTGCGGCCCACGAACCAGTAGTAACCGTCCGCGTCGCGCCAGGCGGTGTCGCCGGTGTTGTAAACGCCGTGGGCAAAACTCTTCTGCGTCGTTTCGTCGTCGAGCCAGTACTCGTCGAAAAGGCCGATCACGTGTTTCCGCGTCACATTGGCGATACAGATCGAGCCGACGATGCCGTCCTCGCAGGGATTGTAATCCTCGTCGAGGAGCACGATATCGTAAATCGGTGCGGGCTTGCCCATGGAACCGGGCCTGATTTCCATCCAGGGGAAATTCGCCAGCAGCACGGAGGATTCTGTCTGCCCGAAACCCTCGTAGACTCGCATGCCAGTCAGTTTCTCGAGTTGTTTGAACACCTCCGGGTTGAGCGGCTCTCCTGCCAGGCTCGCGTGCTCGATGAAACTGAAATCATACCCCGAAAGGTCCTCTTTGATCAGGATGCGGAAGATGGTGGCCGGGCAGCACAGAGTGGCCGGCTTCAGGCGCATGATCGCGTCGAGCATCCCTTTGGGCACGAATTTTTCGGTATCGTAAGCGCCGACGGCGGCGCCGCAGATCCACTGGCCGTAGATTTTACCCCAGGCGAATTTCGCCCAGCCGGAGTCGGTCTGGGTCAGATGCACCTTATTTTCCCGCACGCACTGCCAGTAACGGGCGGTGGTAATCTGCCCCAGCGGGGAGGAGAAGGCATGCTTAACCATTTTGGGCATACCGGTCGTTCCGGATGAAAAGTAAATCAGCATCGGGTCCGTCGCAGTCGTCGCCGCGTCGCCTTCCGGCCGGGGGAAAACGGCGGAGTAACCGCCGATGACCGCCCGGTAAGGGACAGCCCCCTCGACGCTGCGTTCCCCGACGGTAACGAGCGTCTTTGTTTCGGGGCACTTGGGCAGGGCGCTCTTGGCGTGGGCGACGATGTCCTCATCGTCGACGCACACAAGCATTTTCGCTCCCGAAATGCCCAGCCGGTACACCAAATCTTTCTCCGTCAGCTGGAAAGAGCCGGGGATGGCGACGGCGCCGAGTTTGCACAAACCGACCAGGCAGAACCAGATTTCGGGACGCTGCTTAAGGATCATCAGCACCCGGTCGCCCTTACCGATGCCGTGCGCTTTGAAAAAGTTGGCCGCGCGGTTGCTTTCGCGTTTGACGTCGTCGAAGGTGTACGATTCCATGTTGCCGGCGTCGTCCGTCCTTACCAGGGCGAGCTTGCCGGGCTCCTCGTCCGCCCAAACGTCGACCACGTCGTAGCCGAAGTTAAAATCCTCCGGCACTTCGATGGTGAAGTTGGCCTTCATGTCCTCGTAGGAGGAAAAATCGACGCGGGGGCAGTAACGGCTGATGATTCTATCCACGCTGTTCCTCCTTATTCCATGATGACCGTCAGGAATTTTGTCGTTTCCCCGACCGCCGCCTGCCTGTGCGGCAGCGCGGGGTTAAAGTAGATACTGTCGCCCGGATTAAGGATAAAAACGTTCTTGCCGACCGTGATTTTCACGCTGCCTTCAAGGACGTAGTTGAACTCCTGGCCGCTGTGCATGACGAGCGCGGGCTCGGTGTCCTGCCGGCTGATTTCCACCAGCATCGGTTCCATGCTCCGGTTTTTGAAATTGAACGCGAGGCTTTCGAAATGATAACCGGGGTAACGTTCCACGGCAACGCCTTCGCCGCTGCGCACGACCGTGTAGGTGTTCATTCTCGGCGAATCGCCGGTAATCAGCACCGTGAAATCGGTGCCCAGCGCCGCGGCAATCTTATACAGCGCGCTGATGGGAATATCGCTGCCGCCGGTTTCGTAGAGCAGGTAATCCTCCAGGCTGATGCCGAGTTTGCCAGCCATATCCATGGCGGAAATTTCAAGGATTTCGCGGAGTTCCTTGATTCTTTTGGGGATTTGTTTCAGTTCGCTTTCCATCAGTTTCCTCCTGCCGTATCGGCTGACGCCATTGTTTCGGCCCTGCGCACGATGGCGACCGGCGTCTGCTGCGCTGCCTGGCCGAGCGGATTGTCCGCGAAGACGGCTTTGCAGACCTCGACAGCGGGCGCGCTGCGCGATTTGCCCAGCACTTCGCGGCCGAGGTCGTTGCTGTCGATGATGACGACCGGCAGCCCGGTGTGCTTCTCCAGCGTGTCGGCGACCTGATCGGGGTCCTTCGGCGCCAGTTTCGCATAATGGTTGTAGGGCGGCAGCGTGTAGTCGCACGGGCCGTCGATGGCCCTGCCCTTGTCGCCGACGATTTTATAAAAGACCCCGCGCACACCGAACGGTTTGGTCACCGCGGAGCAAAACGCCGCAAAAAGGATTTTCGGCTTGCCGATATCGTCGATGGCCAGCTGCATGGTGCTCGGGATGCCCAGACCGATGCCGTAGGGCGTTTTGTAAACAAAACGGCTGAGAAAAATGGCGAGTTTGGTCGGGTGGATATCCTCGATTTTAAAGGCGCGCCCCTGACTGATGGCGACGATTTTTTCACTGATAAAAATCATATCCCCCTCTTTCGCATAGGGGCGGACGTAATCGTCCATGATTTTTTCCAGACTGTCGCCTTTCATTACGACGTGCGTTTTGACCGGGTATCTGCAAAAAGTGCCGTAAGCGGTTTCGATTTCCAGTTTTTTTCCGCTGTTCGGCACGAGCGCTGCGATATCCATAAAGCCTGCTTCCTTCCCGTCGGGGCCGTTGTTCCGAAGCCCCCTCATTGCCGTTCATTTTACACGCACCAGCTGTTTTTTACAAGCCGCCGTCAACACGGCCGGCCTTGCCGCGCGGCGGCGTCGCTCTTGAATTTGAAAGGGTCCCGCGTTATAATCAGCGCGAAAAGTATCCGGAAATATACGGCCGGCGGACCGGCGGAGGTACGGCATGGAAACCGCGAAATGGATGTCACTGCTTCCCGGCGAAACACCCTCGTGCCTGGTCAATCTGCCCGGTACGCACGACAGCTCGACGCAGTTTATCGTGCTGCCTGTTCTGTTCAGCTGCCAGGATATGAGCATTGCCGCCCAGCTCGAAACCGGCGTGCGTTTCCTCGATATCCGGCTTGAACTCAGGGACGGCCGTTTCCGCGCGGTGCACGGTATCGGCAGCTGCAGGGCGCGCCGGGGCCCGGGCGCGCCGCCGCTCTATTTTGAGGATATTTGGGCCATGTGCTCCGCCTTCCTTGCTGCAAACCCGGGCGAAACGGTTTTCATGAGCGTCAAAATGGACGCCGGCGACAACGCCGACATCTTTTT
Organism: Bacillota bacterium; assembly: GCA_022706685.1. Classification (GTDB taxonomy): domain Bacteria; phylum Bacillota; class Clostridia; order Oscillospirales; family Acutalibacteraceae; genus UBA1447. Next base: position 30,852 of record JAKJCA010000005.1, on the reverse strand, counting down.
TGCCGAATTTTTCCGGCAGCATATCGCCGGGCAGGACCTCTGGTTTCTGGAAAACCGTTATCCGGCTCTCGGCGAATGCCGGGGTAAAATCGTCCTTGTGCGCCGCTGCGGCACCGGTTCGGCAAAAGGCTGCACGGACCTCAACACCGGCATCAACCTGTCCAACTGGCCCGAACAGGGGTCGACGGAAAGCGCCGAACCGCTGCGCTGTGACATCGAGCGGCTCGACGGAACGCCTTCCGGGCTCGAAGCCGTGATTCAGGACCGTTTCCGTTTCCCGGGCAAAGTGAAATGGGAGCGCGCGGCAAAACCCGCGCTCGACGCGGCGCGGCCGGGCGCAGCGACGCTCTGCCTGCATTTTCTAAGCACTTTCGGCAGGATTGCCGGGCCCAAAATCAACGCCAAGGCGGTCAACCGCGCGTTTGCGTCCTATCCGCTCGAGCCGGGCAGGAATGTCGGCTGGATCATCCTCGACTTCCCGACAAAGTCGCTGTGTGAAAAGATTATCGCGAGCAATTTTCAGGACGTTTTATGAAACTTCTTTTTACGGCGGAGAAAATTCTCACCCCCGCCGACTCAAAAACGCACATGGCTTTCGCGTTTGAAGTAACGGCCAATCTCGCGGCTGTGGAACTGCGTTTTTCCTACGCCCCGAAACGCTGCGAAGATCGGGGCCTTTCACGCCGCCTGATCCTCGACGGCCTTAAGAGATACGCGCCCGCGGCAGCGTCGGGGCAGACTCTCCGGTGGCAGGATTATCTGCCCGTGCAGAATCTTTTAACACTCTCGCTCGACACGCCCTCTGGCTATGCGGGCTGCGCGCACCGGCACAATCCGGTCCAGCGCCATACCGTCGCGCCGGGGAAATGTTCGCCCGGTTTCGCTGTCACAAGCCTCAAACCCGGCCTCTGGCACGCTGTCGTCAGCGCCCACTGCGTCGCGACGCCTCAATGCGTTTTTGTCCTCGAGGCCTACGGTGCTACGGAGGGCGAAACATGAACTGGTTCGCCTGCGAACTGCATTGCCATACTGTCCACAGCGACGGGCAGTTTACGCCGGCTCTGCTGCGGGAAAAAGCGCGGGAACTCTCGCTCGACGGCATTGCGCTGACCGACCACAACACCCTGTCGGGCTTCGACACGATTGCAAAAGACGGGCAATCCCCCTGCGTGCTCCGCGGTATCGAATGGACGACCTTTTACGGCCATATGCTCGTCATGGACTGCGGGGAGTTCGTTGACTGGCGCGAAGTGCGGCCGGACAATATCGACGAAAAAACGCGCGAAATCACGTCGAAAGGCGGCGTCGCGGGCGCCGCGCATCCCTTCGCCCTCGGCAGCCCGATGTGTACCGGCTGTTATTGGGACTTTAATGTCCGCCGCTGGGACGACATCTCCTTTATGGAGGTTTGGTCGGGACCCTCCCCATGGTCCCAACCCTCGCGCGGGAGGACGTTCGCCCTGTGGAACGACCTGCTCGACAGGGGTTGCCATATCGCGGGTACCTTCGGCAGGGACTGGCATTCGGACCCGGCCGCGGGCGAGGCGTTCGCCTGCACATGGCTTGGCAGCGAAAGAGCCTTTCTGACGGGGGACGGCATGGCCGGGGCGCTGAAAAACGGCCGTGTCTGCGTCAGCGCGGGCCCGCTGCTGACGGTGCGGGCTGTTTCGCGCGAAGGAGACGCCTGGCCGGGAGACGTTATTCCGGCGGGCGAGGCGGATTTTTTCTTTGCCGCAGATCCGGACCGCAGAAAAGAGCTTTTGCATCCGCGGGATTTGCGGCCGGAAACGTTCCGCCTGGTCGGTACCGGCGGACGAACCGTATCGGAAGCGCCGTTTTCCGCCCTTCCCGCGCGCATCCGCATCGAAGCCGCGCCCGGCTGGTACCGGGGCGAACTGTGGGGCACGCTCGGGAACGAAACATGCCTGCTTGCATTTACAAGCCCGCTATATGCCGTTGACAACGATTGGAAAGAGGTGTGAAAAATGAAAAAACTCAAAACCGCGCTCGCCGTGCTGCTGGTGCTGGCGCTTTGTTTTCCCGCTGCGGCGGTATCCCCCGAGCCGCCCGGCCTGAGCGTTCCGCCCGACATCTCCCGGCTGGATACGGAAAAACTCGGCAGGATGATTGCCGAACTCGAAGGCCTGGTGGCGCTTTGCGGCGAAAAAGGGATGAACTGCCCGTACGAATCGGTTAACATCGCGGTGCTGAAAAAATACGCCGTCCTCCTCGAGCAGGACAAAGCGGCCGGTTACGCCGAACAGCTTGAGTTTACCGTCAACTCGCTCAACCGCCTGTATTTCTCGGCGAAAGGCAGCCTCGAGTCTTTTCTGGCAGGCGAAGCGCAGCCGCAGCAGGCGCCGCGTTACCTCAACGGGGCGCGCACCGCCCGGGGGCCTGCCATTTTCGCGCAGACCACTTGGGGCGAAAGGCCCTGCTATTTTGTCGGCTACGGCCATTTCGGCCAGGCTGCGGCCGATATTCCCATTCTTAATTCGCTGGGGGCCAACATTATTCAGAATGAAATCGGCCCCAACTCCATCATCGTGCCCCTGGGGCAGGGGAGCCATAACGGGCTCAACGAAGGGGACCTGTTCGATATCGACACCTCTGCGATCGCCAACCGGATTATCCCGATGCTCCGGCGCGCTGCCGCGAACAATGTCTGCGTCAGTTTGCTGATATCCCCCCATTATTTCCCGGCCTTCCTTTATGCGTACTATCCGGACCTCGCATTCCCCGAAAGCGGCTCTTTTTTGCAGTACCATATCAACCATCCCGTCGCGCGCAGGGTCATCGAGGCTTATCTGCGCACCCTCATTCCCATGATCAAGGACTGTGAGGCGCTTTTCGACATCTGCCTGAGCAACGAACCGGTCTACACCAGCTCGAAATCCGCTTACGATTTCCCCGCCTGGCAGGAATACCTCGCCGGGAGATTCGGCATTGTCGAGAACCTCAACGCGGAAATCGGCACTTCTTACCGGTCGTTTTCGGACGCGAAAATGCCCGCGGAGGGCGAAAGAAACGCGCTTGCCGTCGTATGGACCGATTTCAACAACGCCCTGCTGTCGGGCTGGCATGCCTGGATGGCCGGCATCATCAAGGAATACACTTGCGTCCCGGTGGATTCCAAGGTGATGAGTTATCTCTCCTATGCGGAAACTTCATCCTGGCGCGGCACCCAATACAGCGAATTTGCCGAATTCTGCGATTTCAACGGCAATGATTCCTGGGCAAACCTCAACAACACGCACTCCAATTTGTATTTTAAAAACGGCTGGTACGACTATATCGGCGATATGCACGATGTCCCCACGTTCAATTCCGAAGACCATATTATCGGCGACCGCTCGGCCCTCTACGGCGAACGGGAGAACGAACTGTTGACCTCATTTGTCGGCGCGGACATGTGGCAGGGCGCCATCCACGGCAGGGACGCGAGCACCATCTGGGTGTGGGAACGCTCTTTCGACGACGCGAGCGACTTCAACGGCAGCATCCTGCACCGCCCCGAATGCATCGCGTCGGTCGGCAGGACCGCTCTCGACCTCAACCGCCTCGCGCTCGAAGTCAACGCTTTCGACAACACAAAAGAAGAGGTCGCCATCCTGTTCTCCGACAACGCCCGAACGCTTGATATGATGTCGCCCAATTTTATCCTGCTTGCGGTCCAGGCCGCCGCGTGCGCGGGGAAAAGCGTCCGTTATGTGACCGAGGACACTATCCCCGGCCTTGAAGACGGCATGCTGCTGGTGGTTCCCAACGCGATGAGCGTCAAAAGAGCGACGCTCGAGGCGGTCAACCGTTACGCGCTGGCCGGCAACGAGGTGCTGCTGATGAACCGGTGCATGGACCTCGACGAGACGGGCAGGCCGCAGGACGCCGCGCTGCTGAAATCGGTGTACCGCAACTGCACGGTTTTCGGCTTCAACCCCGTCGGCAATATCATCGGCGCGCTCGCTGCGGCGCTGAAACCCGTCTTCTCGTTTTTAACCAAAGCCGATTCCGGCAAGTTCGGCGGCCTATATACCCTGCTGACGCTCAGCCGCAATGTTTCCGGCTTGCTGTTCGTTCCTCCGCTCATTCCCATGACCGTCGCTTCGCTGCGGGATAAAATGCTCGAAATGAGCCCCAATGACGTATTGTTCGTCAACCCGCTTTCCGGGACGGTCTTGAACACGGAGTGGCGCACCGCCGAATATAACGGCCGGCTGCTGGTCAATGTCTGCAATTACAGCAGCGTTCCCATCGGCGGAGTCTCGCTGGTTTATCAGGGGAAAAGACTGACGCGGCTGGAAGAACTCATTACTCAAAAGACCCTCGCGGGCCCCTTTACGCTGGAACCCTACGAGCCGATGCTTTTCTCGATCGAGCTCAATTAAACTTTCCGCTGCTCCGAAACAAGGGGAGACGGCGCAAACTTGCTCCGCCTCCCATATTTTTGCCATGCATTTCGGATATCCGGCGTTATGATTCCGCCGCCCTCAGGGCGATTTCGGCCCACCGCGTCAGCCGTTGCGGCTCGTAACGAACGGTGGAAATGTCTTTGAGGATGAACTCGATGCAAACATTGTTGCGCTTCGCGGCGTCGAGCGCCGCATCCAAATCCTTTTTGACAGCGACGGGATCAAAAGTATCCATCGCCAGCAGCGCCGGGTTTGGTTTGACCGACATCACCAGACCGGGTCCGATGGCCTCAGCGAACTTCTCGCGGTCGCTCCACGGGCTGCAGGACACCTTTTTGAGATGCGGGATTTGCTTAACCAAGTCCAGGCGGTCGTCCAGCCGGTCGCAGCAGCCGTAGTAGAGCATGCCGAACCGCTCGGCCATGCGGGAGATATACGGGATTTCAAACTCCGCCGTCACCGCGGGCGAAACGGAGGTGAACAGCTGCGCCATGCCGAACGCCCACGCGTTTTGCGCGCGCGGACCCTTTCCCGCTCCGAAATCGGGCAGCAGTTCGTCGGTATAGCAGTAAGAACAGTGGCAGGTGTTGGCCGTGTCGTCGCAAAGGCCGAGCCGGTCGGCTTCCTCAATGCCGTTGAGCAGGGCGCTTGTTATTCTTTCCATGACCGCGTGGATAAAATCCGGGCGGTCGAGGATGTCGTAATAGATTTGGTCAACCCCCATCAGGGTCGACAGCGTGTCCCACACGCCGAGGTGGAACTGCACTCCGCCGCTCTGCCGTACCGGGGCGATCCCGTCCAGAAGCGCCGCGGCGCCGTCAAGCCAGAGGCGGCTGGTTTCTTCGTCGTGCTCGTAATGGACATCTTTGATTTTCGAGATATCGTCGAACGTCTTGATCAGGTTTTTATACTTGTGCGAAACCACGCCGTTCGCTTCGTCGGTGGCGAGCGTCGTTTCATCGGCCCCTATGGAGTAGCCGGAGCAACGGATGTTTTTCGGCACGGTAATAAAGGGCTCGAGCACCATATCCGCGGGGAAGTGTTCCCATTTGTAAACCGCCAGCCGCAGCGGGGCTTCGAGCATACGGCAAAACCCGTCTTCGCAAAGGCAGTCGAGCTCGCCCTGCGCGTTGAGTTCGTTCAGGGGCAGCTGGTCGATGGCAATCATCGGCCGCACGGGTTTGCCGCGGTTGAGCGCTTTCCACCATTCCATTTTTTCCCGTTGAACGCTCAGGCAAGCGTATTCCATATAGCGGGAGGCAAGGCGTCTGATGATATCCCTGTCTTTTGCCGAAAAGTCCATCGCTAAGCTTCCTTTCGTCTTTCTGTCCCGTCAAATCGAACGATACCACCCTTCGGCGCGCGTGTCAATGACAGGCAGCCGGCGTTGAGATGCCGGTTTTTCCCGCGGCCTTTCCGCTTTTCCGCTTAAAAGCGTGATGTCGGCCGAAAAAATCCAGCGCTATATCTTGCGTCGCCTTCCGCCGGTTGCGGCCGTTCGCCTCAATATCTATGTGTTTCTTTATTTATCAAGGCTTTCCGTTTCAACATTATTCAAAAAAACTAAAAAAACAGTTGACAAAAGGATTTTTCCGCGCTATTATCATAAAGCGCGAATGCGTTCTCGGCTGAGGTGCACCCATGAGCGAAAGCTTCGATCCCCTCCTTGTTGAACTCGCGCAGCGCGGTGACAGCGCGGCAATGACGGCCCTGGTCAAACAGGTGGTTCCTTTCGTCAAAGCCAGAGCGAAGTCGATGAGAGTCCCCGGGCTCGAAACCGACGACCTTGTCCAGGAGGGGCTCATCGCGTTCCTGTCGGCGGTTTGCTCTTTCAGGCCGGATTGCGGCGCATCCCTAAGGACCTACGCCTACGCCTGTATCAATAACCGCCTTGCCTCCTGCCTGAGAACCCAGCTGGCAAAAAAACACAGTGTTCTCAACGATACCTGCCCGCTCGACGAAAACACATCCGTTCCCGGCGAATCTGATCCGGAGCGTGTTGCCGAAGCGGACGAAATCGCGGAAAAGCTCATTGAAGTATATTACACTGGGCTGACCGATTTCGAGCGAGAAGCATTCCGCTGTTCTTTCTCGGGTATGACCGCCGCACAAACCGCCGCGCACCTCGGTTCGGGTGTGAAAGCCGCGGCGAACGCCATCCAAAGAGCCAGGCGAAAACTCAAAAACAGTTGAATATGCCCGCGTAGCTTAAAGTAGAGCGTTGTTCATCCAAAGGTGCCGGTGCGATTCCGGCCAAGGGCAAATATTATTCAAGCGAGGTCAAAAAAATGTTCGAAGACAAGACACTCATCTGCAAGGACTGCAACAGCGAATTCACTTTCACAGCGGGCGAGCAAGAGTTTTATGCCGAGAAGGGTTTCACCAACGAACCCCAGCGCTGCAAAGCTTGCCGCGACAACAGGAAGAACGCCAGCCGCGGTGAACGCGAGCAGTTCGACGCCGTCTGCGCCAAATGCGGAGCGGCCGCGAAGGTTCCGTTCAAACCCCGCGAAGACCGCCCCGTCTACTGCAGCGCTTGTTTCGCTGAGATGAGGGACCAGGCATAACTCTTACAGAGTATGCGAACGGGCGCCCCGGAGCAATCCGGGGCGCTTTTCCCGTTCCATGCCGCTTTTTCGGCGGCCGCGTTGACACGGCGGCCTGCCGGCCATACAATAACAGTCAGCAGCCGGGCGAATGCCCGGTTTTCACGGGAGGAATGGCCTTGAACGGGAAAAACAGTGTCCGGATCATGAGTTTCAACCTGCTGTGCGGCGGGCATGGAGAGCACCGTATGGAGAAACGGCGCGATATCGCCGTCCGAAGCATCCTATCCCTGATGCCGGATTCTCTGGGCGTACAGGAAGCCACGCCCGAATGGATGAAATGGCTGGTGAAAAATCTCCCGTCCTATGATTTTATAGGCGTCGGCCGCGACAACGGCAAAAAACGGGGGGAGTATGCCGCCGTATTTTATCTCAAAGACAAGTACCGGACCGCCGATTCGGGCACCTTCTGGCTGTCCGCCACGCCGGAAAAGCCCTCGATGGGCTGGGACGCGGCCTGCATACGCATCTGTACCTGGGCGGTGCTTGAAAATAAGCAAAGCGGCCAACGTTACGCCCATATCAACACGCACCTCGACCACAGGGGAGACACGGCGAGGGAAAAGGGCCTCGATTTGGTTTTAAAAAAAGCGGCCGAATTCGATATGCCCGTTGTCTGCACAGGCGACTTCAACCTTTTCGAAGGCAGCCCCCTTTACGAAAAACTGACGGGCGGCGTGCTGCGCGACGCCAAGTTCCTTGCCCCCGACACGATGCACAGCGACACCTTCCATCATTTCCGGGTGCCGTCGGGCAGCGTCGGTGTCATCGACTATGTGCTGGTTAGCGGCCGCGTGAAACCCCTCGTTTACCGCGTGGTGACCGAAGGGGTCGACGGCAGGTTTGTGTCGGACCATTTTCCGGTTTACGCGGATGTGGAAATTGATTAACCGGGAATGTGCCCCCCGCAACCTAAAAAAAGCGCTCCGGTTTTCCTCGGAGCGCTTTTACCGCGTTGTTATGCCTATTCGCCGGTGACGATCTCAAATAATTCATCCGGGCTTGCTACGATATAGTCCGCGCCGGCTTCCTCGAACTCTTCCCGGCTGCCGTAACCGAACAGCACCCCGGCGCTGTACACGCCGGCTTTTTTTGCGCCGTTGATGTCGAAGCAGCGGTCGCCGACCATCAGCACCCTCGCGTCCTCCGGCAGACGCATCGTTTCCGTCGCGCGGCGGATAATGAGCGATTTATCCGAATGGATGTAGTTGATATCGGATCCTGCGACCACATCGAAAAGTTCCGTCAAGCCGAAATGCTCGACGATTCTTTTCAAAAAGACCTCGGGCTTGGAACTGGATATTCCGAGTTTGACGCCCCGTGCTTTCAGTTTTCTCAACAGTTCTTCCATGCCGTCGTATATCGTCAGTTCAAAAATGCCCCGGGCGGAGTAGTATTCCCGGTAAATGGCCACGGCGGCCAGACACTGTTCTTCATCCAAACCGAAGGCGGTACGGAAGCTGTCGTGCAGCGGCGGCCCGATAAAATATCTCAGTTTTTCCTGCGGCGGCGGGTCAATGCCCATGGTCTCGATCACTTTATAAACGCCGTTGAAAATACCCCTGCCCGTATCTGCGATGGTACCGTCAAAATCAAAGAGCGCCGCGTCGAATTTTTTATCCACGATCATTCCTCCGGTCAGTTATGGTAACACAGGCGCCCGTATTTTACAATTGCGGGGGCGTATGCTAAAATCTGATTTAACCTTTTGAACGGCGGTGTTGTGCGTGGAGTATATTTTTTCGGACCGGATTTCATCCTTGAAACCGTCCGCCATCCGTGAAATCCTCAAGGCGACTTCCGATCCGGAAGTCATCGCCTTTTCCGCCGGCAATCCGGCACCGGAGGCCTTCCCGGTGGACGATATCCGTGAGATTACCGCGCGCATTTTGCGCGAGCGTCCCGTCGAGGCGCTGCAGTACGGCGTCACCGAGGGTTACGACCCCCTGCGCCGGCGCATCGCGGAGTATATCAAAAGCAGGCATGCCATCGGGCGGGATTTCGATTCCGTCATGGTCACCAGCGGCGCGCAGCAGGTCGTCGACCTCGCGTGCAAAGTATTCTGCAACGAGGGCGACACCGTCGTGTGCGAGGCGCCGTCCTTTATCGGCTCGCTGAATTGTTTCCGCTCCTACAGCGTGAAACTGGCCGGCGTTCCGGTCGAGGCGGACGGCATGGATATCGACGGCCTCGAAGCGGTGCTTGCGCGTGAAAAGCGGGCTAAACTGATTTATACCATCCCGAACTTCCAGAATCCGTCGGGCGCGACGATGTCTCTGCCCAAAAGGAAGCGCCTGTATGAACTCGCAAAAGCGCGCGGCGTCATGATTTTGGAGGACAACCCGTACGGGGACCTGCGCGTCATGGGCGAACACCTCCCTTCCATCAAGAGTATGGACACCGAGGGCATCGTCATCTACGCCGGGTCTTTCTCGAAAATTCTGTCGCCCGGCCTGCGCGTCGGATTCGCCTGCGCCGAAAGTTCGGTTATCTCGAAAATGACGGTCGGCAAACAGACCAGCGACGTGCACACGCCGATGCTCAACCAGATGCTTGTCGACCAATGGATGGAAACCACGGATTTTGAGGGCCATATCAAAAAAATCCAGGCCATCTACGCGCGCAAACTGACCCTGATGTGCGACCAGCTCGAAAGCCGGCTGGGCGGGTTCTTCTCCTTCCACCGCCCGCAAGGGGGCCTGTTCGTCTGGGGCCTGCTCCCCGAAGGCGTCGACATGCCCGGCTTCTGCCGGCTCGCGGTGCAGAAAAAGGTCGCCATCGTCCCGGGTTCCGCCTTTATGGTCGATGAAAACGAACGCACGCAGGCGGTACGGCTGAACTTCTCGACGCCGAGCGACGAAAACATCGTCAAAGGCGTGTCGCTGCTCGCCGAAGCCGCGGCCGAAACGCGCGCGGCCCTTTGAAACGACAAAACAAACCGGAGGAAATATTCATGGAGAGCCACCTGTCCCCGCCCGAAAAAAAGAAGAGGGTTTTCAGCCTTATCCAGCCGACCGCGATGCCGACGCTGGGCAACTACCTTGGCGCGCTGAAAAACTGGAAAGAGATGTCCGAACTCAACGACTGCATTTTCGGCGTCGCGGACCTACACGCGCTGACGGTTCGCCCCGAGCCCGCGGTTTTCCGCCGCCAGTCGCTGGAGATATTCGCCATGCTGCTGAGCATCGGCCTTGATCCGGAGAAAAACATCGTTTTTGTCCAGAGCCGCGTTGAACAGCACGCGCAGCTGGCATGGATACTCAACTGCTACACGCAGTTCGGCGAAGCCTCGCGCATGACGCAGTTCAAGGAGAAAGCCGCCGCCCATGAGGAGAACGTCAACGTCGGCCTGTTCGCATATCCCGTGCTCATGGCGGCCGATATTTTGCTTTACAACAGCGATTTTGTCCCCGTCGGCGAGGACCAGCGGCAGCATCTGGAGATTACTCGGGATATCGCCGAGCGGTTCAACCAGCTTTACGGCAGGACGTTCACCGTGCCGGAGGCCTATATCGGCAAGGTCGGCGCCAGAATCATGTCGCTGCAGGATCCGGCTAAAAAAATGTCGAAATCCGACCTCAACCCCAAAGCATCGGTTTCCGTTCTTGACGAACCGGAAGTCATCCTGAAAAAATTCAAGAGCGCCGTGACCGATTCCGAGGCCTGTGTCCGCTATGCGGAAGGCAAGGACGGCATCAACAACCTCATGGCGATTTACTCCTGCTGTACGGGCAGGGACTTTCCGGCGATTGAAAAGGAGTTCGAAGGCAGGGGATACGGCGATTTCAAGACGGCCGTCGCCGAGGCGGTCATTGAAGAACTGCGGCCCGTGCGGGAGAGTTATCTGAGCCTGATGAAAGACAGCGGCTACCTCGCTGCCTGTATCGACGCCGGCTGCGGCAAGGCGCGCGCCATCGCGGCGAAGACGCTCGCCAAAGTGAGCAAAAAAGTAGGCTTGCTCGTTTAAAATGAATAAATATTCAAAATACCCTTGATATTTAGAATGAAACGTGTATAATACCGTATAATAACCGTTTTCGCGGAGGTTTGTTTGTGAAAGAAATCAAAAAAGTCGTCCTTGCATATTCCGGCGGTCTGGATACCTCCATCATTATCCCGTGGCTGAAAGAGAATTACGGCTGCGAGGTTATCGCCGTTTCCGGCGACGTCGGCCAGGGCACCGAACTGGACGGCCTTGAGGAAAAGGCGCTGAAAACCGGCGCATCCAAACTCTATATCGAGGACCTGAAAAAAGAGTTCGTCGAGCAGTATATTTTCCCGACGCTGAAAGCCGGCGCCGTCTACGAAAACGACTATCTGCTGGGCACGTCCTTCGCACGCCCGGTGATCGCCAAACGCATCGTCGAAATCGCCAAACAGGAAGGCGCGGACGCCATCTGCCACGGCTGCACCGGCAAAGGCAACGACCAGGTGCGTTTCGAACTGACCATCAAGGCCTTCGCGCCCGAAATGACGATCATCGCCCCCTGGCGCATCTGGGATATCAAGTCCCGGGAAGAGGAAATCGACTACGCCGAGGCGCGCGGTATTCCGCTGAAAATCAGCCGCGAGACGAATTATTCCAAAGACAAGAACTTGTGGCACCTGTCGCACGAAGGCCTCGACCTCGAAAACCCGGCCAACGAGCCCCCGTACGGCAAACCGGGGTTCCTTGAGATGTGCGTACCGCCCGAACAGGCGCCCGACGAACCGGAATACGTGACCGTCTCCTTTGAAAAAGGCGTTCCCGTCGCCGTCAACGGAGAAAAAACCGATTCGGTCGATTTAATCGCCAAACTCAACGCCATCGGCGGCCGGCACGGCATCGGCATCACCGATCTGGTCGAGAACCGTCTGGTCGGCATGAAATCAAGGGGCGTCTACGAGAATCCGGGCGGGGCCATTCTATACCGTGCCCACCGTGTTCTCGAGACCATCACCCTCGACCGCGACACCCAGCACTATAAAGAACTGGTCGCCGCGCGGTATGCCGAACTGGTCTATTTCGGCCAGTGGTTCACGCCGCTGCGCGAAGCGCTCGACGCGTTCGTCGACAAAACCCAGCAGACAGTCACCGGCGACGTGCGCCTGAAACTCTACAAAGGCAGCATCACCAATGCCGGCGTGACTTCGCCGTACTCGCTTTACAGCGAAGACTTCGCCACCTTCGACGGCGACGAAGTCTACAACCAGAAGGATGCGGAGGGCTTTATCAACCTCTTCGGCCTGCCGCTGAGAGTCAAAGCGATTCTTGACGGCGAAAGACAGCCGCGCAAGAGCGAATAGTCGCCGCCGCGGCCCTGGAGGGCTGAACCGACAACACGCAAAGGCGGGAGGATTTCCCGCCTGTTTTCTATCAAAGATGTTTTACAGCAGGAGGCGAAGAAGATGAAACTCTGGACCGGCCGTTTCTCCAGGGAGACGGACAAAACAGCGGGCGATTTCAACTCGTCTATCGCGACGGACAGCCGCATGTTCCGTGAGGATATCGACGCGAGCGTTGCGCACGCCTCCATGCTCGCCGCCTGCGGCATTATCACCAAGGAAGACGGCGAAGCCATCACACGCGAACTCAAAACGCTTAAAGCACAGTTTGAGAGCGGGGAACTGGCCGTTGACCCGGACTGTGAGGATATCCATACCTTCATCGAGGCGCAGTTGACCGAGCGCCTGGGCGACGCGGGCAAACGCGTGCATACCGCCAGGAGCCGCAACGACCAGGTCGCGGCCGACATCCGCCTGTATCTGAAAAAAGAAAGCGCCGCCGTGTCCGAAAAACTCAATGCGCTCATCGGCGTCGTCGACAGCCGCGCAGCGCAGTACGCCGGAACGGTTATGCCCGGCTATACCCACCTCCAGCGCGCCCAGCCGGTCACCTTCGGCGCACATCTGTCGGCGTATTCGCAGATGTTCCGCCGTGACAGCGGCCGCCTGGCGGACGCTGTCAAACGCATGGATTTCTGCCCCCTCGGCAGCGGAGCCCTCGCGGGCACGACGTATCCCGTCGACCGGGAAATGACCGCGGCATACCTCGGCTTTTCGGGCGTGGTTTCCAACACGCTTGACGCCGTTTCGGACCGCGATTTCTGCATGGAACTTGCCGCCGTCCTCTCGATTATCATGGTGCACCTCTCCCGTTTCTGCGAGGAAATCGTGCTTTGGTGTTCCTGGGAGTTCGGCTTTATCGAACTCGACGACGCCTTCGCCACCGGCTCCAGCATCATGCCGCAGAAAAAGAACCCCGACATCGCCGAACTGGTGCGCGGCAAAACCGGCCGCGTGTTCGGCGACCTGACGGCGCTGCTGACGGTGATGAAGGGCCTCCCTCTGGCCTACAACAAGGATATGCAGGAGGATAAGGACGCGATTTTCGACGCGTTCGACACCGTGAAGATGTGTCTGGACGCCTTTACCCCGATGCTCGCCACCATGAAAGCCAGGGAGAAGAATATGCTCGCGGCGGCCTCCGGCGGCTTTATCAACGCGACCGACTGCGCCGATTACCTTGTCTCGAAAGGCCTGCCGTTCCGCGATGCTTATAAGGCGACGGGCGAACTTGTCGCCGTCTGTATCGGGCTCGGCCTCACCCTCGAAACGCTGCCGCTCGAGGAATACAAAAAAGCCTGCCCGCTTTTCGACGAGGGCGTCTATGAAGCGGTCAAACTCGAAAACTGCCTGAAAAAACGCGGCCTCATCCCGCCGCGGTCAAAGCCGTAAACGCCCGCCTGAAAGGAGAAGCCCATGCAGGATAAAAAAGTCAAAGCAGGCGTGATCGGCGCGACCGGCTACGCGGGTATCGAACTGGTGCGGCTGCTGCTGAGGCATCCGCACGCGGAACTCGCGGCTGTGGGCTCAGTCAGTTTCGAGGGCAAAACACTCGGCGACGTGTACCCTTCGCTTTACGGCATCTGCGAAATGACATGCGTTTCGACGCAAGAAGTCATCCGCCTAAGCGACGTTGTTTTCGCCTGCGTCGCGCACGGCATGTCCGAGGACTTCGCGCGCCAATGCATGGATGCCGGCAGGGTATTCATCGACCTCGGGGCGGACTTCCGCCTTCGGGAGGAAGAGGATTACACCTTTTGGTACGGTGGAACGTATCAATATAAGGACCTGCACGAACAGGCGGTTTACGCTTTGCCGGAAATCAACCGCGAGGCCGTCAAACAGTCCCGCCTGCTGGCCAATCCCGGCTGTTACCCGACCTCTGCGGCGCTCGCGCTGGCGCCGGCGCTTAAAGCCGGCCTTGTTTCGCCGCAGGGCATTGTCATCGACGCCAAATCCGGCGTTACCGGTGCGGGCAAGGCCTTAAGCGATACGACGCATTTCCCCGCGTGCAACGAGTCGTTCTCGCCTTACAAAATCGCCGTCCACCGCCATACGCCGGAAATCGAGCAGACGCTTTCGGACGCCGCGGGGCAGCGCGTCAAAATCGTTTTCGTGCCGCACCTGCTGCCGCTCAACAGGGGCATCCTCACCACAGCGTACTCCAAAACGCTGCCCGGCGCTGACGAAGAAGCGTGCAGGGCGGCCTATGAGGATTTCTACCGGGACGAACCCTTTGTCCGCGTCAAACCGCGGGGGGAGGCAGCGTCGCTGAAAGACGTCAGGGAAAGCAATTTCTGCGACATTTCCCTGCATTTCGACGAGCGCACCGATACGCTGATTATCGTTTCCGCCATCGACAATATGGTCAAAGGCGCCGCCGGCCAGGCCGTCCAGAATATGAACATCGTTTTCGGCCTGCCCGAGGACGCAGGGCTCGGCATGATACCGCCGGCTTTTTAAGGGAGTGCTTTGATGAAAAAGACAACCGAAACCGCCGTATCCTTCGTCGAAGGAGGCGTCTGCGCGCCGGCAGGATTTACGGCCGGAGGCGTTCACTGCGGCATCCGCAGGAACAAATCAAAACGGGACCTCTGCCTGATTTATTCGCCGGCGCGCTGCGACGCGGCTGCGATTTACACCAAGAACAAAGTGTTCGGCGCGCCGATTACCGTCACCAGGCAAAGCCTTGCCGACGGCGAGGCGAGGGCGGTTCTATGCAACAGCGGCATCGCCAACACCTGCAGCGCCGGCGGCGTCGAAAAAGCGCTCGAAATGCGCGCCCTTGCCGCCAAAGCGCTCGGAATCGAAGAAGGCGAGGTCATCGTCGCCTCGACCGGCGTCATCGGCATGCCGCTCGACACACGGCCGGTGGCGGACTCCATCGGCGCGCTCGCGGCTTCCCTGAGCAGGGACGGTTCCGACGCGGCGGCGCATGCCATTATGACCACCGACACCAGGAAAAAGGAGTACGCCGTCGAATATTCCTCGGGCGGCAAAACCGTCAGAATCGGCGCCATCGCCAAAGGCTCCGGCATGATCTGCCCCAACATGGCGACGATGCTTTGTTTCGTGACCACCGACGCCGCCGTCAGCGCACCGATGCTGCAAAAAGCGCTGCGTTATGCCACCGTTAAAAGTTTCAATATGCTCAGCATCGACGGCGACACCTCGACCAACGACATGCTCAGCATCATGGCCAACGGCCTTGCGGGCAACGCGAAAATCACCGCCGAAAACGCGGCGTTTCGCGACTTCCGCGACGCGCTGACACAATTGTGCGTTAAAACGGCGTCCGCTATGGCGAGGGACGGCGAAGGCGCGACCAAACTCGTCGTTTGCCGGGTGAAAGGCGCCGCCGCTCAGGCGCAGGCCAAAAAACTCGCCAAAAGCGTCATCAACTCCGCGCTGGTCAAAACCGCAATGTTCGGCGCGGACGCCAACTGGGGCCGCGTTATCTGCGCGATGGGCTATTCCGGCGCGCATTTCAACACCGAAGCCGTTGACATCGCGTTTATTTCCGCCGCGGGCCGCGTGGATGTCTGCAAAGACTCCGCCGGGCTCGAATTTTCGGAGAAGAAGGCCAAAAAGGTCCTGTCGGCCGAGGAGGTCGTCATCGAGGTCAATTTGCGCGAAGGCAGCGCCTCGGCTTCGGCCTTCGGCTGCGATTTCAGTTACGACTATGTCAAAATCAACGGCGATTACAGAACCTGAACAAACGATCAACCAACGGACAATACACGGGAGGGAAAGAAATGGAGTTCACCAACCTCGAAAAAGCGGAGATACTCGCCCGCGCTTTGCCTTATATCCGGGAGTATAACAACAAAATCGTCGTCATTAAGTACGGCGGCAGCGCCATGATCTCCGAGCAGATGAAAGAAACGATGATGAGCGACATCGTGATGCTTTCGCTCATCGGCATCAAAGTGGTGCTCGTGCACGGCGGCGGCCCCGAAATTACCGCGGTACTTGAAAAAATGGGCAAAAAAAGCCGGTTTGCCAACGGCCTGCGCGTCACCGACCGGGAGACCGCGGAAGTGGTCCAGATGGTACTTGCCGGCAAAATCAACAAGGACCTCGTCCGCCTCATCTGTGCCAGCGGCGGCAGCGCCGTCGGCCTGTGCGGACTCGACGCCGGCATGATTAAAGTGTCGAAAAAAACGGACGCAGGGGACCTCGGCTTTGTCGGCGACATTGAAAGCGTCGATGTCAAGGTCATCACCGACGTGCTCGACAAGGGCTATATCCCCGTCATCTCGACCGTCGGCGCCGGCGAGGACGGCGTTTACAACATCAACGCGGACGCCGCGGCCGCCCGCCTTTCGTCGGAGCTGCACGCGCACAAACTGGTTCTGATGACCGACGTGCGCGGCCTTTTGCAGGATAAGGACGATGAAAACTCGCTGATCACGGTCGTGCGCGTCAGCGACGTCCCCGCGCTGAAAAACAAGGGCATTATTGCCGGCGGAATGATACCGAAAATCGACTGCTGCGTCGAGGCGGTCCGCAGGGGCGTCAAAAGGACGCATATCATCGACGGCAGAATACCGCACGCTATCCTTATGGAGATGCTTTCCGACGAAGGCATCGGCACAATGTTCTATTGATGGAAGCCGGGAGTGGGGATATGGATATTTTCAAAACCGCGCAAGAGTATTTGATGCCGACATACCGGCGCCAGGACATCTGCCTCACCGGCGGCAGCGGCGCGACGCTGACCGGCGCCGACGGCAGGGAATATATTGATTTTGCCAGCGGAATCGGCGTCAATTCGCTCGGTTACGGCTGCGAAAAGTGGGTTGCGGCGCTTGCCGCCCAGGCCGCGCGGCTGCAGCACGCCTCCAACCTTTACTACACCGAACCCTGCGCGCTGCTTGCGCGCGACCTTTGCGAACGAACCGGTTTCAAAAAGGCGTTTTTCTGCAACTCCGGCGCGGAAGCCAACGAATGCGCGATGAAAATCGCCAGGAAGTACAGCTTCGACGCTTACGGCGAAAACAGGGGGACGGTCGTCACGCTGGAAAACTCGTTTCACGGCAGGACCATGGCGACCCTCACCGCCACCGGTCAGGAGGAATACCATCGCTTCTTTCACCCGTTCCCGCAGGGGTACCGCTATACGCCGCCCAACGACATCGAAGCGCTGGAAAGGACGCTGGGCGAACCCGGCGTTTGCGCCCTGCTCATCGAGGTCATCCAGGGCGAGGGAGGCGTTATGCCGCTTGACGGGGCTTTTGTCAAAGCCGCGCGGGAATTGTGCACGCAAAAAGATATCGTCTTCATCTGCGACGAGGTCCAGTCGGGTATCGGGCGTACCGGCAAACTGTTCGCTTACGAACACTACGGCCTGATGCCGGATGTCGCCACGGCGGCCAAGGGGCTCGGCAACGGCCTCCCCGTCGGCGCCTGTCTGGCGGCTGAACCGTTTTCGGACGTTCTGACGCCGGGTACGCATGCGTCGACCTTCGGCGGCAACCCCGTCGTATGCGCGGGCGCCCGCGTGGTGCTCGAGGCTCTCGACGATGCGATGCTCGCTTCTATTGAAGCCAAGGGCGATTATATCGCGTCCCGGCTGCGCTCGAACCCCGAAATCGCGCAAGTCAGAGGCCGGGGCCTGATGATCGGCGCGCAGCTGAAAACGCTGCGGGCCGCGGATGTGCTGGCGGAATGCGCGCGAAACGGCCTGCTGCTGCTGACCGCCAAAAAGAACCTTCGTCTGTTGCCGCCGTTGACCATCAGCGATGAGGAAATAGACAAAGGCCTGTGCATCCTCGCGCAGGCGCTCGAAAACAAGGAGGGCTTATGAAACATCTGCTGAAACTGCTGGACCTGACCGGCGACGAAATCATGGAGGTCCTCAACCTCGCCGACCAGCTGAAATACGAAAAAATCCACGGCATCCCGCACCGCCGCCTCGAGGGCAAGACGCTCGGCATGATTTTCCAAAAGGCATCGACGCGCACAAGGGTTTCCTTTGAAACAGGTATGTTCCAGCTCGGCGGGCAGGCCATTTTCCTCAATGTGGCAGATATTCAGATCCGCCGCGGCGAACCCGTCGAGGATACGGCGCGCGTTTTGTCGCGTTACATTGACGGCATCATGATCAGGACCTTCGACCAAAAGGACGTCGAGGACCTCGCCGAGCACGGCAACATCCCGGTCATCAACGGTTTGACCGATTTTGCCCACCCCTGCCAGGTCCTGGCCGACCTGATGACTGTCAGGGAATACAAGGGCTCGCTCGAGGGGATGAAAATGTGTTATGTCGGCGACGGCAACAACATGGCCAACTCGCTGATTGTCGGCGGGCTGAAAACGGGCATGAGCGTATCGGTCGCCTGCCCCGAAGGGTATGATCCCCACCCTGCCGTCCTCGAATTTGCCGCGGGTTATGAAAACTTTTCTCTCGAGCGGGAACCTGCCGAAGCGGCGAAAGGCGCCGACGTCATCTTTACCGACGTCTGGGCCTCCATGGGGCAGGAGGACGAAAAGGAAAAGCGCAAGGCGGTATTCGGCGGCAAATACCAGGTCAGCGAAAAGCTCCTTGAAGCGGCCGCGCCGGGGTGTATGGTGCAGCACTGCCTGCCGGCCCACAAAGGCGAAGAAATCACCGCCGAGGTCTTTGAAAAACATTCCGCCGAAATCTTCGACGAGGCGGAGAACCGCCTCCACGCGCAAAAGGCCGTGATGGTCATGCTGATGGAATAAGCGCCCGAAAATAAATAAAAAAGGACGGGTTCCCCGCGCTTGCGCGCTTTCGGAATCCGTCCTTTACTTTTCCGGTAATGTCAGAGCTGAAAAGCGGAGGGGTCGAAGCTGTCTTCCCAAAAACAAAGCGCATAGCGGTAGACGGCGTTCTCGCCTTTTTTCAGCCGGTAGCCGCCTTTGAAGAAGAGGTTGTTGGCCGCCATGAGGCCGTAATTGCGGATGTGCCAGGCGGTAGGATAACGCTCGTTGCCGGGATGGTCGAATGCGGCGATGCCGAGCGTTTTACCGTTTACCGTACCGCTGTAGTTGCACCAGCGCGCCGTTTTGCCCCAGCAGCCCTCCTCGTTGACGCCGCCTTCGGAGTTGACGAAACCGCCCCCGCGGTCTGCGCGCAGCGCGTCGGCGACCCGCACGCCCAGGGGGCCGGCCTCTTTGGTTTTGCCGAATTTGATGTTGCCGTAGTTGGCCGTCAGCGTCAGGGCGAGATCGACCCGCACGCAGGTTTCCGACGCTTTGGAAAACTCGTAAACGCGCTGTTCGTCGAGGTAAGGTTTGCCCCTGCGCCCCTGCCAGACGGAAGAAACCCGCACCGTCGCCCGTTCCCCGCCGCCGGCCGCCTCAACCTTGCCCGCGCGGATAAGCCCGAGGGGCTTTCCGTGCTCGTTCCAGAAGTCGCAGCCGTTGACGTCGCCAATGCCGATAAAAACGGAGCGCTGATGCGGATGCTCTTTATTGTGAAGGTCAGGCCGGGTAAAGTCCGTGCCGTCCGAAGCCAGCACCGGCCCCATAAACGGCGCCTTGAAAGAGGCATCGTTGACGCACACGGTGAAAAGCCGCCCGTCAAGAAACACGCTGACGTCATTGCCTTTTTTCTTCAGTTCGAACCCCATAACATTTCCTCCTTGATGAACCGCAGGGCTTTCGGCCCTTCGGCCGTAAAATCGTCGAAACAGCACTCCACCGTCGCATCTTTCGCGAAACCGGCTTTTTTCAGTTCCCTGGCAAATCTGATTAAATATTCCCCGCCGTTTTTGCCCGGATAGTACCTGCCGGGCGCCTCGGATATATGCAGGTGCGAAAT
Organism: Bacillota bacterium; assembly: GCA_022706685.1. Lineage (GTDB taxonomy): Bacteria > Bacillota > Clostridia > Oscillospirales > Acutalibacteraceae > UBA1447. The sequence continues at coordinate 10,720 of JAKJCA010000005.1, read as the reverse complement.
CAAGTCCGCGTTGCGGACGACGACCTCAGCTGTTTCTCCTTCGAGAGCCATGTGAAAAGCGTCCGCCAGCACAACGACTTCGGGCAGGTTCAGTTCCCGCGCCGTGCGCACGCCTTCCGCCACGGAATTGAGAATATTCGTTTCGCCGCGGTTGAGCGGCTCGAGCGCGATTTTTATGCCGTATTCGCCCGCCGCGCGCGCGCATAGTTTTGTGAAGTCGAGGAACTTCTCCATCCCTTCCGCGTGCGTCATCGACGCGGGGTATTCCCGCGCTTTTCCGCTGCCGAAAATGATCACGCCGGCTCCCAGCGCGGCGATGCGGCCGACGGCGTTGTACACATACTGCTCGAGAAGCGTCTTGTCCGCCGTGCAGATTTTCAGGTCCGCACGGACAAAACTGTTGACATAGCGCACGGCGAATTCCCCGTCGAGGCGCAGTTCAATCAGCGCGTCGAGTTCTCCGGCGCTCAGCGCCAGGATTTCGCCGGCCGAGGCCTCGATATAGTCGAAACCCATCGCGAGGGCCTGGTTGTATCCGAGGGTAAGCCGCTCGAACGCAGTCTGGCGTTCCGGCGCGCCGCCTTTGACTTCCGGCATAAAACTCCCGCCCGCGAGGGCGCATCCAATCTTCAAAACAGTATTCTCCTTGTCCGTTTTCTGGGTAACACTATAACAGCGCGGCCGCATGATTTCAAGAACAAGCGGCAAACTTGCGGCGGATTCAATTAGACAATCACGCCCGGCTGCGTTATAATCGATGAAACGCAGCGGAAACGACAGGGAACAAACGGGTGAAAAGAAAAGCCGCATCCAAACCGAAACGGTTGAAAAAATTCATCAGGAATCTGGCGCTGCTCGGTTTCGCCGGCGCTTTGCTGGCGCTGGGCATCAATTTTTTCGTGATCGCGGCCGGCCGTCGGCATATCGTTACCGCGCAGCAGGCGGCCGCCTTCGACGCCGACTGCATCCTCGTCCTGGGCGCGGGCGTTCTGGGCCCCGACAACGCACCCAGCCCCATGCTGGCGGACCGCCTGGCGCAGGGGGTGGAGCTTTACGTTCTCGGCGCTTCCGACAGGTTGCTGATGAGCGGCGACCACGGCCGTAAGGATTACGACGAGGTCAACACGATGAAAACCTATGCCGTCAGCCGGGGGATACCCTCGGCGAATGTCTTTATGGACCATGCCGGGTTCTCCACCTATGAGAGCCTCTACCGCGCCAAAGAGATTTTCGGTGTGAAAAAGGTCGTCATCGTCACGCAAAAATACCACCTGTTCCGCGCGCTGTATATCGCCGAGCGCCTCGGGCTCGAAGCCTGTGGCGTCGCTTCCGACCCCAGGTCGTACGCAGGCCAGGGGTACCGGTCGGCGCGCGAAGTGCTTGCAAGAGACAAAGACTTCTTCTACACCATCTTCAAGCCGTCGCCGACCTATTTGGGCGAAACGATCCCCATCGGCGGCAGCGGCGACCGGACCAACGATAAAGATTGACCCGCCCCGCGCGCTGCTGCGGCCGCACAAATCGTTGTGCGCAATTTGGGCGAAAAGAAAAGGAGGGCGCGTCAAGATGGGCAGAATCAAACACGCTTTGGTGAAACTGACGGACAACCGGTACTTCTGCATGGCCTGGCTGGTTGCCTGCGCCGCGTTCGTCACCTGGTTCGGCTCGCGCAGGGTGCAGACTGCCGGCGGATTGTCGGCGCCGTTTGAAAAAACGGTGAGCGTCATCGCCGTCACGTATTCCCGCCTGTATTATCTGTGGGTGATTCTGACCATGGGCGCCGTCTACCTTAACATCGGGTATATGTACCGCCATCACCAATTCAAGAGCAAAGCGGGCGCAATCATGATGTATGTCAGTTTTTTCTTTCTGGTGATGACCATCATCGTTCCCCATTACGACGCCGGCCCGGGCAAAGTCATTCACTGGGCATCGGCTCTGCTGTTCGCCTTTCTCAGCGCGGGCGCAATCATCATTTTTCTTTTCAAAATGGCGAAACAAAGCCGCAGATACATGGGTACCCTCGGCGTTTTCATCGCGGTACCGGTGCTGATGATTACGCTTTTAATCATTTTCGGCGAGAACGGCGCCATCGAACTGCTGCCGATGTGGCTGGCTTGCGCAACGCTCTTCCTGGTCAACTTTACCGGCTTCTACCGCATAAAAAAAACCGCGCAGCGTTCGGCTCCGGACGCAGAAGAAACGTTCTGAACCAACCGCCGGCGCGCTTCACGGCGTAGTCATCGAAACAGCGGCATGCCCCGGCATGCCGCTGTGTTTGGCGCAATGTTTATCCGAACAGTCTGGCCGGCAGCGTGAGCAGACGCTGCAGCCACGCGATGATTTTGGCCAGCAGGAGTTCGGGCGTCAGCGTTTTGACCGTTTGGCTTCCGCCGCTGTCCATCAGCGCGCCGGTATCGGCATTGCTTCTCGTCACTGCGGGCACCAAGCCTTCCTCGCCGACGAAGGTGTGCGTCAGCGTGCGGGTTTCGAGTAAAGCCGCCTTTTCTGCGTAGCGCAGATATTCTAAGGTTACGGCGCATATTTCGTTGCCGGGGGGAACGCTGCCGTGAACGGCGAAAGCAACGCTCGCGCCGGGCGCAAGGCGCACCGTATTGTCGACATCGACGCGCAGGTCCGCGCCGGCACAGCGGATATCCTGCACCGCGATATCGTAGATGCGCGAAAGGTTGGTGACGGTGAATACGGTGTCGTGTTTTGTGATGTATCCGCTTTTTGAGGCGTTGAAGGCGCCCGCAACGATATTGCCGGGGTTGCTTGCGAACATAAACTGCGGGTAATTATCATCGGTATGCACGTCTTTGATAACGTCCGTCAGCAGCAGCGTCATCATCAGCCGCGTCGAGGTGTCGTCCCAGTAACTCTGGCCGTGCATCAATCCGTCGACATACCAGGTGCGCTCCGGCAAGAAGCCGGTGGAAGCGTCGATGGCCCTGTTCGGCGATAGATGGTAATGGCTCTTGTTCCCGCACCCTGCCGGCGCGGTACCCGGAGCCCGCGCGCCGGTGGCGCAAAGCAGGTCGATGACGCCGTCGGAGTCCGGGCCGCCCGTTAAGAGAACGTTGTTGTAACCCGCGACGATAAAGACATCGACGCCTTTTTCTTCCAGGCCGGCGAAAACCTCCCCGAACTTCCCCTGGACCCTATGGTGGTAAACGTCGCTTTTGGCTTTCAAAAGGCCGTATTTCGCGTCCGACAGGAAGCGGGCTTTATACGCCTCATACTGGTCCGCGCCGACAAAATCCCAAACACTGCCGAAGTTGACGAAAATATCGAAAAGGTACACCCGGACGATTTCGCGGATCGTTTCGTCGAGCACGCTCAGCCCGACGGTGTCCGCCAGGAACAGCAGGTCCTTTTTGCTTTCGTCGCGGTCAAGTTCCATGGAAAAATTGAGCAGTTCGCCGTATTGGATATCGAGCGGCTCCCCTGCCAGCAGCTGCCCCGCGATGGAAGTGCCGTCGAGCGCGGGGCAGTTGAGCACGACATTGCCGATGTCCGCGTCCTCATACAGCGTCAGGTAAGTGCCGATGACCTGCCCGCCGAAACTGATGCCGATCAGGTTGACCGTCGGGCTGCCTGTCACGCTGCGGACAGCGTCAAGATAACCGTCAAGCACGGCGGCGCAGTCGGCCTGCCCGCGGCGCCAGTCGAGCGTGCAAAGGTAGAGGTTGTTCGCGCCGACTCTGGCAGCGATTGCTTCCATGCAGTGGTATTCGGGGATGAACTCGCCGCCCATCTTTTTAAGCACGTCGTATCTCGTCTGCGCAACGCCGGTCGGGTAGGGCGCGACTTGATACGGCGAATCGCCCCGCTCGTCGACGCGCAGCGGTTCGAACACCTCGCGCACCAGCGGTCCCGCGGCGGTTGCCAGCAGGTTGGGGCTGGTTCGGCCCTCCCTGACAGAGGCGGCGATGAGCCCGATGCTTTCCTCAAGCAGGCGCGGCAGGAGCGTTTCGGCCTCCGGCTTCCACACCAGTTCGCGGTCTTCGCTTTCGGCGTTTCGAAACAGGTTGGTCGAACTGTAGCCGGCCACCAGCACCACCGGCACAACCGGCGCGGAAGCGGCGCCGACCGCAAGGCCTGCCGTCAGCGCGAGGCAAAGAACGGTGCACAACGTTTTTTTCAGCATATCGCGCGAACTCCCTTTTGGCTGATTATATCCATAGAAAACATTATAATTTCCATCGCCGGCCAATACAATGTTGCCCGCGAATATTGAAAAAATACCGGGGACGATATGATATAATAGCGAATATCGAAGGGGGCGCTTTCTTTGACAGCAGTATTCACCGCCGTGAAAAAGTTTATCTGCCTGATCGTATCGTCGCTGGCGCTTATCACGTCGCTTCAACGGGGGGACCTCGGGACCGCGTCGTATTTTCCGCAGCCGCAAAGCGCTTTCATGGCGCGCAGCGCAGGCATGCCGCTCGTCGCCGCGCACCGTACCGGCAAGGGCAACGCGCCCGAGAACACCCTTATGGCCCTCGAGGCAGCCGTCGCTGCGGGTGACGAAGTCGATATGTTTGAAATCGACATCCAAATCACGTCGGACGGGGAACTCGTCCTTTACCACAGCCTTTATCTTGACGAAAACAGCGACGCGGCCGAGTATTTCGGGCGGGCGAACACCACCGTCTTTTCCAAAACCTATGCGCAGCTGCGCAACCTGAATATGGGCGAGAACTTCAACCGAGGCGGAAAGTATCCTTACCGCGGCCTGCGCGGCGCCGATATCCCCGACAATCTGCGTATTCTGAAACTGGCGGATTTCTTCGACTGGCTTGCCGCGAGGGGCCTCGCGCAGCGTTATCTTTATTCTATCGAGGTCAAGTATCCGTTCCCCTGGGGTCCCTCGATGGTCGATCAACTCGCCGTTATCCTTGAGCAACGCGGTCTGGCCGGCAACGCGGTCATCGGCAGTTACTGGGCTGACATCACAGCGTATATCGACCGCGCGTACTCCGGCCGGCTCCAACGTTTCGCCAGCATTGCCGAATGCCTGCAGCTCTACAGCGCCTACTATTGCGGCGAGGACCTGACGGGCGTCGACCTGCCCTATATAGCGCTCTCGCTGCCGTATTACGAGGACGACAACCGTATGATGATCGCCCATTGCGGCGACGCTGCATTTATCGACTACGCCCACCGTTACGGCCTGGCGATGTGCTATTGGACCGTCAATACCGACGGCGACGTCCGCGCGCTCGCCGCCGCCGGCGCCGACGTGCTGATGACCGACTATCCCGAGAAGGTCTACGACATCATCCACGCAGGCTGACGCCGAAAACGGTCAAAGAGCACAGGATTGACGTGCCGGACAGAGGTGTGCGCATGAATAAAATTTTTCGTAAAAACGCTCCGTGGTTCATGGGTTTCGGCATGCTCGGGCTCACCATCGCCAACCAAACCTTCTCCGGCGTTTACACCTTCTTTTATGTTGATAAACTGGGCGTCACGCTGCTGATGTTCACGGTTGCCAAAACCGTTTATATGATTTGGGACGCCTTCAACGACCCGTTATACGGTATCCTGTCCGACAGAACGCGCAGCAGAATCGGCAGGCGGAAGTTCTGGATGCTCCTTTCCGCCCCGCTGTTTATTTTTGGCTTCGTCTTCATCTTTTCGCCGCCGTCGGGCTTTATCGCCTCGGGTAACAAAACCGTCCTGGCCTGGTGGCTGTTTTTCGGCTTGCTGATTTATGAAACAGCCGCCGGGATGCAGTGGGTCAACTACGAAACGGTCTATCCCGAAGTTTACACCGGGGACCGGGAACGCTCGAAGGGCGAGATGTTCAAGGTCATGGGGGAAATTGCCGGCGTGCTGATTTCCTCGACCGCGGGCATCAGCCTTTATTACAATTTGGGCGCGACAGGCATGTCGCTGATTATCGCCCTTGTCTATGCGGCGCTTATCACGGTTTGCATTCTGACGCTGTCCGAAAACCCCGCCCACCAGCAGCAGCCGCGTATCCGGTTTGTCAAGAGTTTTAAGGAGACCCTATCCAACAAGCCCTTTTGGGCATTCAATATTTCCAATCTGTTGGCACAAACGGTGAACGCCACGCTTGCGGGGCTCCTGCTTTTCTATGGCAAATACTGCCTGAAAATCGACGGGGACCAGGTCACCGTCATGATGGGCGTGGCTTTCGCCCCCGTGATTTTCCTGGTTTCGTTTTGGAGCTATCTCATCAATAAACTCGGCGCGAAAAAAGCGTGGAAACTGTCCTTTCTGGTCTATGCCGGCTGCCTGACACCCCTGCTTTTCGCAAAGACATTTTTAACCGGCGTCCTTGCCGCTTTCTGCGCCGGTTTCGGCATGGCCGGTTATCTGATTACGCCCGGCGTCATGCGCGGCAGAATCATCGACGAGGATATCAGGAAGTACGGCGAGCGGCGCGAAGGCGTCATCACGAGCATCGCCAGCTTTATCCGGCAGGTAAGCCCCATTGTTTCGGCGGTCATCGTACTGGCCATGGGCCTGCTGACAGGGTATAAAAGCGGCGATGAACCCGGGCCGTACCCCGATTTGACTTTCCGCCTTCTCATTTCCGCCGTGCCCATTTTGTTGCTGATAGGAGCTTACCTGGTTTCTACGCAATGCAAAGGCTATGATGAGGAAATCAAGGAACCAATATAACGGCGCAAGGCGCGATATGTCGAAAAAATTTTCAATTCATTTTTAAAACTCAATACAGTTTTTCAACCGGCAACCGCCCCGCTGCTCACAGGCAGCGGAGCGGTTGCCGGCATCGGGGTTAAGTTGTTTGCCCCGCTGTTTTGAGCAGTTTGAGCCTTGCCTCCCTACCGTTGGTGAAGCCGAATTTGGCCAGGTTCCGCACGCCGCACACCACGCCGTCGTCCATCCGGCAGTCGCTGCCCATAAACCAAAGTCCGTCGGGGTTAAACCTCTTCGCATCTTCCAGCGTCATTTTCCACTGCTCTTCCAGAGGGCCGAAGACCGACGGGTCGTTCGCCCAGGGCATCACCCCGCGGGAAAGATAGTAGACGGTAAACCCGAATGTTTTGGGCTGGACGACGCAAAAATCCATCGTCGCGAGCCTGTTTTGATTCCTGTCGTAAATACTGTCATAAGTAACGAGGGAACACGCCGGCGTCTGTTGGCGCACCATGCCGAAATTCATGTTGCCGATGACCGCCATCGGGCTGTTTTCAAGTTCCGCGATTGTGGAGAGTTCGCCCGCGAACCCCGCGGCCCGTATAACCGCTTCCAATTCCTTGAATATATCGATACGCCGCTGGGTCGTAAAATCGCGCCAGTGCGTGAAAGGGAAACTCCTCGGCTGCAAATCGATGTTCTTGATGGTTTGGTAGTCGGGTCTCCCGTTTTCTCGTGCCCACCGGTTATAGATGTCCACGCGGTGCGGCTCATCCCTGTCGCCGAATTCCAGTTCCAGCACAAAGCCGTCCGTTTCGGCACCGAAGAGCCGTACGATTTCATCGGTCATCTCAAGCATCCGCTCGCGCAGCCCGGGATGGTCGAGGTCATAACAGCCGAAATACTCGCCGAAGGCCTCCTTCGTGCCTTCCGGCGCCCAGACCGGCTCGAGGCCGAAGGTTTTTACGGGGAACTGGTTTTCGACAATCAGTAGCCTGGTTTTGATTTGTCTGGCGCGTGCCGCGTTGAGCGCGTAATGCAGGATGCCGTTGTCTGTTTTCACAGCCGAGCAGGCAGGGTCGCGGTCAAGCCAGGGGAAGCGCGAACGGTAACCGGTAGTCAGCCATTTGACGCCCAGGACAAGCGAATTGAAACCGCCTTGCGCCATATCGTCCAGCAGGATATCCCAGTCGTTCTCGTTATACCGTTCCAGCGAACCGTGCCGGGGGCAGGAATAATCCCAAAAGCCGATTTCCTTCAAAAAATACTTCCTTTCCAAGAAAAGCATTAAACGTGCCAAGCGTGTCCGGAACGGGGTTTGACGAATGCTATAAGACGGTCTTGATGGTCATTCCCTCGAATTCATCCGCCGCCAAACCCTCTATTCTGACGGTTCTGCTTTCGCCGGGCAGCAGGTCGAAATATTCGTCCTCGGGAACGGCGTTTTCCAAGCCGAAATGCACCCCGTGGCAGTAGTTGTCCGCGCTGACGCGGACCAATACGCCGCCGGCATCCGCGCCGACCATTTCCGCGTTGATTTTGCTTTCCGGCAGGTCGAGGCCTTTGAACGAATTCTGCCGCAGGACGGCCGGGCGCACGGTTTCGCCGTCCGGTTTGAGAGCCCACACCTCTTTGCGGGCATCACCCTCGGCGACGGGCAGTTCCAAAACAACCCCGCGGAAAAAGGCGGGTATGACAATGGCGACTTCTTCGGTTCGGCGCGCCGAGCCGTCCAGCGGAAACCAGCCGGCCTGCGCGCGGAAGGTGATTTCTTCCGCCGTATCGTTGCAGCCGGTGACCGCTGCTTGGTCCCCGTTTTTGCGCAATATCAGCTTCACCGGTTCAAATGCCCGCTTCACGCCGTAAAACGAGGGTTTGCGTCGCAGGTAATAGTCGATGATGGTCCAGCCCACTTCGCCCCAGCAGTCGTTATACATCCAAAACAGCGCGCCCGAGCACTGCGGCTTGCTGCGGATGGCCTCCAGTGAATAGTTCAGCATCAGCGACTGCACCATGGATGCGTACAGGATATATTCGGGCAAATCGAGTGATCTTTCCGTGTAATGCTTTTGAATGCCCGCCTTGACCGTGTGCTTTTCAAAGGTGTTGTTGTGCAGTTCCCACACGCCGCTCTCTCTGTCGACGGGCTTGCCGTCGAAATATTCTTCGATGCTTTTCAATGGGCAGGGGCCGGGGTAGCCGTATTCCGAGATAAACTTCGCCGTGATTTGATCGTATTCCTCCGGCGTGACGCGCTTTTCCATTTCGCGGTTCATCATGCAGTCGCCCCAGTGGTGCCTGTCGCCGACTTCATTGGCGTTGGGCTCGCTGCCGCCGTACGGCGAGGAACTCCAATAGGGGATATGCGCGCAGTTTTTGCGCACAATGGCAGGGGCAATTTGGTTATAGATGGTCAAGCCGTAACTTTTATTGCGGCTGTACGCCAGTTTTGAGCGCGACAAGTCCCTGTATATCCACTGGTTTTCGTTGTTCCCGCACCACAGCGCGAGGGAGGCGTGGTTGCGCAGCCGCCGGGTCTGGTAGTCGATTTCTTTTTCAACCTCCCGTTGGAACCAGTCGAGATGGTCCGGGTAAATCGAGCACGAGAACATGAAGTCTTGCCAAATCAAAATGCCGTACCGGTCGCAGGCCTTAAAAAAAGCGTCCCTCTCGTAAATCCCGCCGCCCCAAACCCGCAGCATGGTGAAATGGGCGGCCTTTGCCTCGCGGATGAGCTTGTCGTATTTTTCATCGGTCACCCTGGCGTAAACGGCGTCGGCGGATATCCAATCGCCGCCCTTGCACATCAGCGGTTTGCCGTTGACGAAAAAGCGGAACCAGCGGTTTTCACCGTCGATTCTGCTTGTATCCGGTTCTATGGTCCGGATACCGAATTTCAATTCGCTGATTGACTCAAACCCGCCGCTCGCGGCGGTGATTTTGACATCATATAGCGGCTGCTCCCCCATACCGTTGGGCCACCACAGACGGGCGTCGGGCACGTCGAGTTCCAACTCGACATAGTTCATGCCGGAGACCATCAGGATATCATTTTTCTCCGCGGCGGCTGACCTCTCTCCGCCAAAAAACATCTCCACTTTCACACCGGTGTCGATGGTCTCGAAAAAACGCAAGTTTTCCACTTCAACAACCGCCTTGATTTTGGCAGGTAGTTCGACACTGATAACCGATAAGCTGCTGCCCCGCACCTCGATGCGATTACAACAGTTGATGCGGGCGCCTTTCATAATGCCGACCGTAGCGATGCGCGGGCTCCAGTCCCACCCGTAGACATACTGCGGCTTGCGGACGAACGAGCGGCGCTTGTCCCCGCGGCGCAGGCCTTTGTGGGCGTCCGATTCGCAGGCAACCGCCCAGCCCAACTGTGCCACATCCTCCTCTGTCACATGCTCCAACCCGCTGGTGACGCGCACCAAAAGGGTGTTTTTTCCGTCTGTTACATAAGGCTTCACATCATGAATAAACGGGTAATGCGCGCTGCGGTGCCGGCCGAGGTGAATGCCGTTAAAAAACACGTCCGCCTCCGCGTCGAGGGAATCGATTTCAAGCTCAACCAAATCGCAGCCCCTGTCGATTTCATCGCTGCCGATTTCCCGCAAAAACCACCAGGAGCGTTTTTCGATCCACTCGCTTTCAAAGCAGTAATCTGCCTTGACGGGGTCTTTGATGATGCCATTTTCCATCAGTGGCATATGCACGTCGCACGGCAGGTCTGTTTTCATCCAGCCCGTTCCGGTGCCGCCGCCGGTCTCAAGAATACAGTTTTTCCGGCTGAGGATCTGCGCGGCTTCGCCAACACCCCATGTCAGCGGCGCGTCCCGGAGTTCCCAGCCTTTATCAAGAGAGACAATCATCCGGCAATCATCCCGATCATTGCATTATTTAAGATTGATGAAACGATTATAATACGTTTCCATGCTATAAATACAGATTGATTTACTAAGGAACCGCTGATTTAATCAAACCCACAAGGACCGGTAAAATGGTATAATAAAGGCATCAAAATCGACGGGGTGAAACATGAATCAGCAAACATTCACAGATTTCGAATATAGTAACC
>JAKJCA010000036.1 GCA_022706685.1 Bacillota bacterium | reverse complement strand
CGGGCTCGACTTCGGCAAGACCGTCTGCCTCGCGGTTTCCTGCGCCTTCGACACCGACTGTAACGGCGCGACCGCCGGTTCGGTGCTTGGCATGATGCTCGGCGCCGGAGGCGTTCCCGCGTACTGGCGCGCTCCCTTCGCCAACGGCGTGCGCACGAGCATACCGGACTACGCCGTCGTCACGGCGCAGGAGTTCGCCGCCAAAACGCTGGCTTTCGCCGCGCCCGCGCCGTAAACGCCATAGAGCATTAAAAAAAGGGGATTCTCCCGGTTTGGAGAACCCCCCTTATTTTTTTATCAACGGCCCTTTTAATTGCCCCAGGTGTAAGGCGCCAGCTTGAAATCCGGGTTTTGTGTCAGGGGCTTGAGTTCCGAAAAGCGCGTCACGCCCGCCGCGACCATATCGTTATATAACTTCTCGTGAGCGGCGGCCCTCGCCCCGCTGCCTTTGTCGTCTTCAAACTCGCCGCGCATGTTGCAGCCCTTCCAGTACCGCCAGGAGAGTTCGGACAGTTCGATGTTCCTCAACTGCCAGGGCGTCTCGCACAGCCGTTTTGCGGCGGCCCAGAGCTCGTCCATATAGGCGACTTCGTTGTCGGTCAGCAGCAGCACGCCGGGGTTGAGCATCGACGAATAGATGATGTTGTGCAGCGGGTAGGCCCCCGTCTTGCGGCTGGTCATGTCGATGTATTCGCGCACATACTGCCAACCCGCGCCGTAATACGCTTTCAAAAAGCCGTTCATCTCGGCGTCGTAGTCCATGTCGGGGTTCCACATCAGCCTCGCCAGCAGGTAGGCGCGCAGTTCGGCGAACTCGGTGTTGGACGACCCGGCAGAATAGTTGCCCTCCTCATAAACGCCCGTCACATGGTGGTCGCGGAAAAACTGCATGTTTTTCTGCAGGACGCCGAAGTTCGGGAACGGCCCGAGGTAGTTGTAATAATCGGTCGTGTAGTCCCACACGTGGATGTTGTCCGTCAGGGCGGCCCAGTCGTCGAAATTGCCGGTCAGCAGGCGGTTCCAGTCGCAGCCGGGGTCGCCCAGCGGATGCGCGAAACAGTTTTCAATCGTGCAGATGCGCACGACCACGTTGCGGCGCGGCTTGGTGATTTTCGGCGCGGTGCGCGTGTACTGGTAGGCGAAGGTGTCGATCATGACATCGTGATAACCCGCCTCGTCCACCGCCTTGGCGACAGCGTTGACAAAACGCAGCATCGTACCGGCGTGGCTGCCCTCCGCAAGGTCGGTTGCCAGGCACTTGTCGCAAACGCAGAAGTTCATGTTGTCGTTTTGCGTGACGGAAATGATTTTGGCGTCCGGGTGCGCTTGGAGCAGGTTGAGCACGTTCTGCGTCACAATGCGCAGCGTCTCGGGATTGCTCAGGCACGGCTGGTCTGTCGTCCGCTTGCCGCTTAGCGAACCGAGCGCGAAGTATTCGGGGTGTTCGTTAAAAAGCGAAGCCGGCAGCAGGGAAGCCATCGTATGGCAAAGCCCCCCGGTGTAGGGGATGTTGCCGCCCTGCGCCTCGCTCTGGTGCCCGTAGGCGCCGTTGAGACGGTTGGCGATGCGGTATTCGGTGCTCCTCATCGGGCTGATCCAGTCGGTCTCCCGGTATTGAAACACCGGTATCTGTTCGAACGCAAGCCCCGCGGGCACCTCGACTTTTGCCCTTTGCGGGATGACCCATAAATCGCCGGTGTACCAGCGGCAGCCGAGCGCCTCCTCGAGGAAGGCGTACACCCCGTAGAGCGTCCCGCGCTTTTCGCCGCCGGCAATCACCAGCGTTTGCCCGGCCATTTTCACCGTCAGGCCGTCGTCACCGAGCCGGCTTCGGTCAACGGCGCAGGCGGCGCCTTCGCGGTTGGTTTTGCCGACGATAATCTCCGTTTCTTCCTGCGGCTCGGCGTCCGTCGCGATGGGCAGTCTGACGCCGCTGATTTGTTCGAGGTACCTTTGCAGCGTCTGCGCCGCGTATTGTTCCGAAGGCGATGCCGAGGCGCCCCGGACAATCCGGTACGCGCTCGCGCCGTTTTCAATCAGGACGACGGTATCGTCCTGCGGCAGCTGGGTCGTTCCCCCGCCGGGCACGAAAGGTTCCTTGCCCGGGTTGACGACACCCGACAGAATACCCGCCATGGTCAGCAAGGCCATGATAAACGCGGCGATTTTGCCCCATAACGCCTGCATGATGTTTCACCCCGTTGATGTCTGTTTTCCGGACCGCCCCGGGAATTGTTTATGCGTTTTTATCCTATCACGGCTGCGGGCAAAATAGAACGCGAAACAGCAAAAAATGTTGTTCAATACAAAAAAAACATTAAGCGCCGGCTCTTTCCGGGCAAACGGCCGCGCCGCGGACGCGGGCGGTTGAAACAAAAGCGCAAAAGGTTTAGAATAAAGCCAGTTTGAAAGGAGGCGCCGCCATGGGTAAAAACAAGCAGCCCGAAGTCAACGAAGACGGCTCGCCGGTCATCAAAGAGCGCAAACGCTGGCTCTTTTTCGGCCTGCCGCTGACCTTCACCAAGTATGTGCTCACCTCCAAGAGCCTCCAGCTCAACCGCGGCTTTTTCACCACGACCGAGGACGACCTGCTGCTGTTCAGGGTCATGGACGTGTCCGTGCGGCGCAGCCTGTTCCAGAAAATGGCCGGCCTGGGCACTCTGACCATCCAGTCCTCCGATAAAACGAACCCCCGCCTGGTCATTAAAAACATCAAGCATATCCATCAGTTTAAGCAGGCGCTCGACGAGAGGGTGGAGAAAGAACGCCTGCGCATGCGTTTCCGCACGGGGGAGTATATGGGCGATCTCGACGGCGACGACAGCGTCCTCGACGACGGCGACAACAACTGAACGCCCGTATCCCGCCGAACCTTTCTACCCGCGCGCCCCTTCGGGGGCGCGTTTCGCACAGCCCCTTCCTGCACCCCCGGCCCCTTTTCCAGCGTCTGCACATCTTCTCTATTCACGGAAAAAGGAAAAAATCTGCGTTTCCCGCTTGACACAAAGCCGGGGCGTATAGTATCATCTTTCCCGAATACTTTAGCGCTTAAAAGTTTTAAAGCACAAAACAACGGCGCTGAAAAGATGAAAGGAGCCCGTGTATGGACAATCTTGTTGTTTGGATCACCATCGGCGTCTACATCGTCTTGATCGCGGTCGTCGGCATCATTGCCGGCAAAGGCAAAAAGAGCGTGGCGGACCTCACCGTCGGCGGCCGGAACGCCGGCGCATGGCTTTCGGCGCTCTCTTACGGCACGGCCTATTTCTCGGCCGTTATGTTCGTCGGTTATGCCGGCGGCACCGGTTTCGGCTTCGGCATGTGGGGTATCCTCGCCGGTATCGGCAACGCCGCGTTCGGCGCCTGGCTTGCCTGGGCGGTGCTCGCGCGCCGCACCCGCGACGTCACGCAGCGGCTTAAAATCAAGACCATGCCCCAGTATCTTGAAAAACGTTACCAGAGCGGTTCCATGCGCGTGTTCTCAGCGCTGGTTATCTTCATTTTTCTCGTGCCGTATTCGGCGTCTGTTTATAAGGGCATCGCTTCCATCTCGAAGGTTATGCTCAGTGAAAACATCTCCGACAAACTCTGGCTGGTCATCATCGCGGTCGTCGCGATGCTCATCCTCGTTTTCGGCGGCTATGTCGTTCAGGCGCGCGCCGATTTCGTCCAGGGTATCATGATGATCATCGGCATGGTCGCCCTGCTGGCGTTCATTATCCGCTCCAGCCAGGTCGGCGGCCCTGCGGGCATCATCGAATACGTTAAATCGGACATAGGCCTTCCCGCTTTGAAAGGTCCGCAATGGGTTGCGCTGATATCCCTGGTGCTCATGACCAGCTTCGGCACCTGGGGCCTGCCGCACATGATTCAGAAGTATTTCGGCATCAAGAGCGACAGGCAGGCTAAGATGGGAACGGTTATTTCCACGCTGTTCTGCCTGCTCATCGCCGGCGGCGGCTATTTTATCGGCTCGCTCGTTTTTAAGATTTTGACGCCTTCGACCATCGACGGCCTCAAGGCGCAGTATCCCCAGAACTTCAAGGACTACCTGGTCCCCACCATCCTGAAAACCGTTCAGTTGCCCGATATCCTCGTCGGCCTGACGCTCGTGATGCTCATCGCCGCTTCGGTCACGACGCTGTGCTCGCTTTCGCTGACGGCCAGTTCCGTGCTGTCGCTTGATTTTATCAAGAGTTCGTTCAAAAAGGATATGGGCGACAAGAGCGCCGCCAACATGACAAAAATCATCGGCGTTCTGTTTATCGTCGTTTCCTACATCGTCGCCAACACCAAGACCCCGATTCTCGACATGATGGCCTATTCCTGGGGCATTCTGTCGGGTTCCTTCCTCGCGCCGTACGCCATCGCGCTGTTCTGGAAAGGGCTCAACAAAGCGGGCGCTTGGGCCGGCATTCTGGTCGGCTTCTGCGTCGCGCTGCCGCCCGCGGTAGCTAAAATGGCGATGGTCCTGGGCTTTGCCGAGAGTTCCGCAGCGGCGGGCGGCCCGCCCAATGCCTTTGACGCGCTCGCCGGCAAGGGCCCCAACTACGCGGTGCTCGCGATGCTTTGCTCGATTGCCGTCTGCGTCGTCGTTTCGCTCATTGCAAACGCCGCCGGGAAAAAGCAGGATAACGAATTTTTCTACACGGGCGTTGTGCAAGCGGAATAACACGCGCAGACCTTCCGCGGGCTGCGGGCTTCCCGGGTATAGCAAAAACATATGCGCCCAAACACTTCGAATGCTGATTCAAGGGCTTGGGCGCATATAAATATTATATAGGTGAATAAAATGAAAAAGATACTTGCGCTTTGTATTGCTGCCGTCGTCTGCGCGTTTTCGTGTACGGCGTGCATCGTTATCAACAACGGCGAAAAAACGACGTCTGCCGCTTCAGGCACAACCAACGACGGTTCGGCCTCCACAACCCTGCAGGAAACGGCGGTCTCGGAAACGCAGACAATCGCTGCGGGTGAGGACGGTTCGACAACTGCGTCATCCACCACCAAAGGCCCGGCTGTCAATACCACAAAACCCGCGGTATCCGTCGCTACAACAAAACCGGCCGTTACTGTTGCCACAACAAAACCGGCGGTAACCGTCGCGACCACAAAACCCGCCACGACAGGCAGCTGCAAGTACTGGCCCGTGAACAACCTTACCAAACTCGTGCCGAAGCCGACTTTTGGCGAAGTGCTGTCCAGTGATCTGGACGGAAACGAAGCCCATGTCTTCATTAAGTATGACAGTCATCCGGCGAACTTCAACACCTATGTGAGCGCGCTGAAAGCCGCGGGATATACCAATATTCAAGAAGATTATTCGTCTTCTTTCAAGGCGTCGAACAAAGACGGGGTTATGGTGCAGTTTTACCCCTCAAAATTCCCGCCTCTGCTCAACACCTATTCGGTTTATGTTCTGGAAATAAAAAAATAAGGGACATTTCGCCCTTCAGCCCTTTACGGCAAAGCGTTTGCGGCATTCATTCCGCCGTGAAGCCGTTTGACATCGGCCGGCAAAATCATTAGAATATTTTCAATTCTTCTTTTCGGGTCGGCCGGTATTTCACCGGGCGAATCACGGCTTTGCCTGCCTGCGCTTCTTTCCCGGCTGCCGTTCCATCCGGAGCCGGCACACGGTAAACGCGGAGGTCTTCTCTGCAGAGCAAGGCCGGTCTTGTGTTTTACTTTGGCTTAGCGGTTATTCCGGGAGGATAAAACAGGCACATCATTTCTTGCGGAGGGAACATGAAAGAACTCTTACTGGGCAATGCGGCCGTCGCCAGGGGTCTGTACGAAGCCGGCTGCCGTTTCGCCTCGAGTTACCCCGGTACGCCGAGTACCGAAATCACCGAGGAGCTCTCGCGTTACGGCGAGGTTTTCTGCGAATGGGCGCCCAACGAAAAAGTGGCGCTCGAGGCCGCCTGCGGGGCAAGCATCGCGGGCGCGCGTTCTTTCTGCGGGATGAAACACGTCGGCCTCAACGTCGCCGCCGACCCGCTGTTCACGGCGTCCTATGTCGGCGTCGGGGGAGGGCTGGTCATCGCCGTTGCGGACGACCCTGGTATGCACTCCTCGCAAAACGAGCAGGATTCGCGTCACTATGCCCTCGCGTCGAAAACCATGATGCTCGAGCCCGCCGATTCGCAGGAATGCCTCTCTTTCACGAAACTCGCCTTCGAACTTTCCGAGCGCTTCGACGCGCCCGTCATCGTCCGCCTGACAACGCGCATCAGCCATTCGAGCGGCACGGCAGAAACAGGGGAGCGCGTCAGCCGCGAACTCGCCGCCTACGAAAAGAACCCCGGCAAATACGTCATGATGCCCGCCATGGCGCGCGCGCGCCACAGCATCGTCGAAAAACGCCTTGCCGAACAGGCGCTCTGGGCCGAGACGGCTGAACTGAACAATGTCGAGTATTTCGACAAAAAAATCGGCGTCATCGCCGCCGGTATCTGCTATCAGTATGCCCGCGAAGCCCTCGGCGAAAACGCCTCCTACCTCAAACTCGGCTGCGTATGGCCCCTGCCCGTTGAAAAAATCCGGGCGTTCGCCGCACAATGCGAAACGGTCTATGTCGTCGAAGAACTCGACGATTTTATCGAGACGCAGTGCCTCAAGCACGGCGTCAAAGTCACGGGCAAGGCGCTGTTTTCCTTCGAGGGGGAACTCTCGCAGAAAATCGTCGCCGAAAAGATTCTCGGCCGGACACCGCCGTTCCTGCAGACGGACATTACCGTCCCGGGACGCCCGCCGGTGCTTTGCGCCGGCTGCCCGCACAGGGGCCTGTTCTACGTGCTGAAAAAACTGAAAGTCTATGTCAGCGGCGATATCGGCTGTTATACCCTCGGCGCGCTGGCTCCCCTGACGGCGATGGATTCGTGCATCTGTATGGGGGCCTCTGTTTCCGCCCTGCACGGCAGGAATAAAGCGGACCCCGCCAACGCCGGAAATTCGGTCGCCGTCATCGGCGATTCCACCTTCGTGCATTCCGGCATCACCGGCCTTGTCGATATCGCCTACAACAACAGCGATTCGGTCGTCATCATCCTCGATAACTCCATCACCGGCATGACCGGCCACCAGAACAATCCCGCCAACGGGCTGAACATCAACGGCGAACCGGCCGCCGCCGTCAACCTCGAGAAACTCGCCGAAGCCGTCGGCATCCGCCGCGTCGCGGTGGTCGACCCCTTCGATTTGGCCGAGACCGAGCGCGTCCTGCGCGAGGAACTCGCGGCCGAGGGCCCGAGCGTCGTCATCGCCCGCCGGCCCTGCGCGCTGCTGAAAAGCGTCAGGCATCTGCCGCCGCTGAAGGTGGACAGGGACAAATGCACCGCCTGCCGCATGTGCATGCGCGTCGGCTGCCCGGCCATCAGTTTTGTCGACGGCAAATCGTCCATCGACGCCGTCCAGTGCGTCGGCTGCGGCGTATGCACCCAGATGTGCAAATTCGGCGCCATCGGTTAAACGGCGCCGGCAAAGGAAAGGATTGTTTGAGTTTGGCTGTTACCAACATCATGATCGTCGGCGTCGGAGGGCAGGGCACCCTGCTCGCCAGCCGCATACTCGGCCAGGTCCTTCTCGGCAGGGGCTACGACGTGAAAGTATCCGAAGTGCACGGGATGAGCCAGCGCGGCGGTTCCGTGGTCACCTATGTCAAATTCGGCGACAAAGTCTTTTCGCCGGTCATCAACGAGGGCGGGGCGGATATCGTCCTTGCCTTCGAAATGCTCGAAGCCGCCAGATGGCTGCCTTTTATGAAACCGGGCGGCAAACTTGTCGTCAACCGCCAGCGCATCAATCCGATGCCCGTTATCACCGGCAGCGCCGAATACCCGGACGCGGTGCTTGAGCGCCTCGCGGCGGCCGGAGCGGACGTCAAAGCCATCGACGCGCTCGACCTTGCGCTGAAAGCAGGTTCCGCCAAGGCCGTCAACGTCGTCCTCATCGGCGCCTTGGCCGCCACGACGGATGTCCCCAAAGAGGATTGGCTCCGGGCGGTGGAGCAGACCGTTCCGCCGAAGTTTCTCGAGATGAACGTCAACGCCTTCAACGCCGGCTACGGCATCTGAAGATCGAACAGGGGGATTTATAATGGGCAACTATTTCAACCCGGACATCGAAACCGCGCCGCGCGAGTACCTTCGCGCCATTCAAAGCGCGCGGCTGATCCGCATGGTGCGCAACTGCTACGACAACGTCGCCTTCTATAAACAGAAGTTTGACGACATCGGCCTGCAGCCCGGCGACATCAAAAGCATCGACGACATCGTGAAGCTTCCCTTCACCATGAAACAGGACCTGCGCGACAACTACCCCTTCGGCCTTTTCGCCGTCCCCAAAGAGAAGCTTGTGCGCATCCACGCCTCCTCGGGCACCACGGGCAAGCAGACCGTCGTCGGCTATACCCAGGGCGATGTCGAGCGCTGGTCGGAAGGTTCTGCCCGCGCCATCGTTGCCGCCGGCGGCACGAAGTCCGACTTCATCCATGTTTCCTACGGCTACGGCCTTTTCACCGGCGGCCTCGGCCTGCATTACGGGGCCGAAATGCTCGGCGCCACCGTCATCCCCGTGTCCTCGGGCAATACGGCGCGCCAGGTGCAGATTTTGAAGGACTTCGGCTCGAACATCCTGTGCTGCACGCCGTCTTACGCCATGTTCATCGGCGAGACTTTGCGCGAGATGGGCATCGATCCCAACACGCTCGCGCTGCGCGCCGGTATTTTCGGCGCGGAGCCGTGGAGCGAGAACATGCGCCGCGAAATCGAAAAATCGCTCGCCATCAAGGCCTACGACATTTACGGCCTGTCCGAAATTGCCGGCCCCGGCGTTTCCTACGAGTGCGAGGAGCAAACAGGCCTGCATGTGTGCGAGGATTTCTTCTACCCCGAAATCATAGACCCCGAAACGCTCGAGCCCGTGCCCGACGGCGTTTACGGAGAACTCGTCTTCACCTGCATCGGCAAAGAGGCGCTGCCGCTGGTGCGCTACCGCACGCGCGATATCTCGGCCGTTACGCACGAGCCCTGCTCCTGCGGCAGGACGCTGGTCAAAATGATGAAACCGCGCGGCAGGACCGACGACATGCTCATCATCCGCGGCGTCAACGTCTTCCCGTCGCAGGTGGAGCATGTCATCCTTTCGCTGGGTATGGAGCCCAACTACCAGATCGTCGTCGAACGCGTCAACAACCTCGACGTCATGACCGTCAACATCGAAATGTCCGATTCCATGTTCTCGGATTCCGTGCGCCGCATTGAAGAAACCGAGCGCAAAATCTGCAACGCGCTGCAGTCGACGCTCGGCGTCTCGGCTTCGGTGCACCTTTCCGAGCCGCATTCCCTTCCGCGGTCGGAAGGCAAGGCTGTCCGCGTTATCGATAAGAGGAAACTGTAACACTCGACAGGGGGTAACGTTATGCCAATCAATCAGATTTCGATTTTCGTCGAAAACAAGACGGGCAGACTCGCGCACATCACTTCGATTCTCGCCAAACGCAACATCGACATCCGCGCCCTCTGTATTGCCGACACCACCGATTTCGGCGTGCTCCGTCTGATTGTCAGCAGGCCGGAGGAAGCGCTCAAAGCCCTTAAAAGCGAAGGCCTCGCCGCATCCTCGACTGAGGTGCTCGCCATCGGCATCCCCGACGTGCCCGGCGGTTTCGCGCAGGCCATCAAAGTGCTCAGCGACGCGGGCATCGGCGTCGAATACGCCTACGCCTTTATCACGCCCGACAAGGGCCACGCCTATGTCATCATCCGCGTCGAAGACAACGCCGCGGCCGAAAAGGTCCTCACCGAAGGCGGCGTCATGCTCATCGACCAGGCGCAGATTTTCGGGTAAGCGCCATGTATCAAAACAACTGGGATTCCCTCGATTCCCGGCCGGTGCCCTCCTGGTTTGAGGACGCCAAGTTCGGCATTTTCATTCACTGGGGGCTTTATTCCGTGCCGGCCTACGCCCCGCGCGGCACCTACGCCGAGTGGTACGGCCACAACATGACGCTGCAGAACAATCCCACGCGGGCTTTCCACCTTAAACACTACGGGGATCGCCCTTACAGCGATTTTGTCAAAGATTTCAAGGCCGAACTTTTCGACGCCGGCCAGTGGGCCGAGCTTTTTGAAAAAGCGGGCGCGCGTTACATGAATCTCGTCAGCAAGCACCACGACGGCTACTGCATGTATCCGAGCCGCTACGCCCCGGGCTGGAACGCGATGGAAACGGGGCCGCGCCGCGACTTCTGCGCCGAACTCAAGGAGGCCTGCGACGCGCGCGGGGTCCGTTTCGGAGTCTATCATTCCGTCTATGAGTGGACACATCCGCTTTATCTTGAAAACCCGGAGCGTTACGCCCTCGAGCACCTGCTGCCGATGCTCAAAGAACTCGTCGTCAACTACGAGCCGGCCACGCTGTTTACCGACGGCGAGTGGGAGCATCCCAGCGGCGTCTGGCATTCGACGGACTTCCTCGCGTGGCTCTATAATGAGTCGCCCGTGCGCGAATTCATCGTCCCCAACGACCGCTGGGGTAAGGAAACGCGCGGGCGCCACGGCGGCAACTTTACCACCGAATACGGCATGATCGAAGGCGGACGCACCATCGAGGACACCGGCTTTTCGCGGCCTTTTGAGGAATGCCGCGGCATCGGTGCGTCGTTCGGCTACAACAGGATGGAAACAGCGGAGGATTACCTCCCCGCCGTCGACCTGATCGAAATGCTCGTCGACCTCGTCAGCGCCGGCGGCAACTTTCTGCTTAACATCGGCCCGGCCGCCGACGGTACCATCCCCGCGATCATGCAGGATCGCCTGCTCGAAATCGGTAGCTGGCTCGCCGTCAACGGCGAGGCCGTTTACGGCAGCCGCCGGCTGGAGGCGGCGCCCAAAGGCCCTGTCAAATTCACGCGAGCCAACGGTTTCGTCTACGCCTTCCTGAAACATTTTCCCGCGGGCAAGGTCGCGCTCGGCCTGCCTTATGAACCGGGCGTGAACATCAGCCTGCTCGGCTGCAGGGAACCTGTCGAGGCGGTCGACGACGGCGGCAGGCTCGCCGCCGTGTTCCCCGCGCTGAACCCCGACAAACTCGCTTCCCGCCATGTCTATACCCTGAAAATATCGCCGGCCAAATAAAAGGAGCGCATGCTTTCATGTACGACGTCATTATCATTGGTAAAGGCCCCGCAGGTATCTCCGCCGCCTTGTACGCCCTGCGCGCGGGGATGAAAACCGCGGTCATCGGCCGCGGCGGCGGCACACTGGTAAAAACCCATCTCATCGAGAATTATTACGGGCTTGAAAAACCGCTTTCCGGCCCCGAACTACAGCTGCGCGGCGAGCGGCAGTACCTCGCCCTCGGCGGGGAACTCGTCGATGCGGAAGTCACCGGCGTCGGATTCGGCGAAGCGTTCGAGGTCGAAACGCCCGAAGCGGCGTATCCCTGCAAAGCGGTGGTTATCGCCGTCGGCCGGGCGCGTAAAACGCTCAAAATCAAAGGGCTTGCGGATTTCGAGGGGAAAGGCGTCAGTTACTGCGCTGTTTGCGACGGCTTTTTCTTCAAAGGCAAGGCGGTCGGCGTCATCGGCGCGGGTGACTACGCCGTCAACGAGGCCAAACACCTTGCCGGCTTCGCCGATTCGGTCACCCTGTTCACCGACGGCGAACCGCCGCAATATACCGGCGAACCCGGATTCCCCGTCGTGGGCGAAAAAATCGACGAAGTCACGGGAACGGACAAAGTGGAGGGCATCCTGACAATCGGCGGCGCCTTCCATGCCCTGGCGGGCGTGTTTGTGGCCGCGGGCAGCGCGGGAGCGGCGGATTTCGCCCTCAAACTCGGCCTGCCCCTTGAAAACGGGAACATCGTCGTCGACGCCAACGGCATGACTGCGCTGCCGGGCATCTTTGCCGCGGGCGACTGCATCGGCGGCTTTAACCAAATCGCCACCGCGGTGGGCGAAGGCGCCCTGGCGGGCCAGCGCGCCGCGGACTTTGTCAAAAAGGGCGGGTCTTTATGAACTTTTCCACAGCGGCGCTGTTCATCGGTCTGAGCGCCGTCGCGGGTTCCTACGGCTGGGGCATGCGCGGCTGCAAAATCGGCGGCGAAAAAGGCGCTTTGCTTCCCGGCGCGTTTCTGGGGCTGCTTTTCGCCTGGTTCGCTCCTGCAGAAACAATCCGCGACCATTTCTGGCTTATTACCGCGGCCGGCGCGCTGGGCATGGCCTTCGGCGGCACCGAGACCTATGGCCAGACGCTTGGTTTCGTCGTCTCGAAAAAGCCGCCCGAGAACTATGCCAAAGGGATGACGGGCGTGCTGGTCAAAGGCGCGCTATGGTTCGGCATCTTCGGGTCCGTCGTCGGCATCGCGCTGGGCGCCGCGGCAGGGGAGCGCTATCGGGCGGGCGACATCATCGTCCTGCTGGCGCTGTTTATTCCGGTGAAACTGCTGGGCACCCTGATTTTCAACAAACCGCTCGACCCGTCGAAAAACCGCTACCCCAAAATCTATTTCTCCGCCGGCCGGCAGGAGGAATGGGGCGGCCTGCTGCTGATGCTCGTTTCCCTGGTCGTCCTGATGGCTTACCGCGGCGACGCTTTCGCGCTCTGGCTTTGCCTCGCCGGCGTTCTCAGCGGCTCGGCCGGCTGGTTTATCGGCCTGAGCCTCTTCGCGCTGGCAAACCACCCCCTCAACAGCGGCCGATATTTTTACGGCCCCTTGCAGAAAAAAGGCTACATCAGCGGCTGGAAGATTATGGAGTTCACCCTCGGCGCCGCAGGCGGCCTCGGCATTTCTGTTTGCTACGTCTTGAAATACGAACTCCTGCGCGCGAACCTCGCCCCGCTGAAACTCGGCGGCGCGCTGTGGAATCCGCTCGGCGGCCTTTCCCGGCCGCTCTCGTGGGCTGCTTTCGCCCTTTTCTTCGTGCCGATGCTCCAGCATCTGTTCTATTACCTGGAAAAACACCGCAAGGGGGATCAAAAGCGTTATCATGCGGCGGGCGCCGCGTTCGAGTGGCTCGAGATGCCGTTCCTGCTGTGCTTCCCGCTCGCGCTGGTCCTGTTGGGCAGCGTTGAAACCGCGCGGCTGGTATCCTTCTTCCTGCTTTTCTGGGTTATCGTCGAGATGGACTTCTTCGAACGCGCCGCATTTGAAAAGAGCCGCTGGCTCTGGTTCGTTCCCCTGATGGGTCTCGCGGCGGCCGCGCTGGCGTGCTGGGCTTTGGTCCCCGGCTCCTTTACTGCCTGGCAGACCTGGCTGATGTACTGCGTCGCCTATGAGTTTTTCGAACTGTGCTGGCTAGTTCACGAGAGCGCCAAACGAAACAAAGCGGAACACCGCCCCGTGTATATGCTGCAAATGCGCCGCCTGAGCGAACCGCTGGTGCATCTCTGGTTTCTCCTGCAAATAGCCGCGCTGATTATCGTCGGCTTTTTCGTGCTCCGTTAAAATCAATATCAAAATTAAGGCAGAGACATCTTCCGCATTATGCGGAGGATGTCTTTGCTATTGAATGCCCCTTAGCGGTCAAACCATGAAAAACCGCTAAAATGACGCCGCAAAAATACGCAGAACTTTTGCATAACTTTCACGTTGCCGTCATTAGGCCAACATACTGGCGGATTATTATTGAGCCGTAATCAGTGAGAAAGCGGTGATACCCATGGCTTGCGCAGAACCGAATCAACGAACACCCAAACCGTAATTTCATTCAGAAAGGAAGAAATATGATGTCAGAAATCAATCAACCCGTTTTCAACGAAAACATTCCCGATGAAGAAATCATCCGCGAATCCGGCGGATGGCCTGACCGGGAGGAAAAGCAAGCTCCGGCGCAGGAGAGCGTTCAGTCTAATGAGGATGAAGATTTCGACAACCCGTCGCCGGAACCGGACTTCGGGACGAAAACGTATCCTTCTGTCTATCCCCAACCCATTCCGCCTGCTTCACAGCCCCGCAAACCGAAAAAGCGGAAAGCGCTTGCCGCAGGCATCGCCGCGCTTTATCTGCTCGGAGCGGCGGTATTCGGCTTCGGGGGAGCATGCCTGGCCAACAGCATCGGCAACACGGGAACATCGGCCTCAACAAGCGGCAGCACCGTTTTGTACCAGTCCGTTATCAAGACGGTTTCCTCGGGGGCGGACTCCAAGGAGCTTAGCATCGCGGATGTTGCCGCGACGGTGAAAGATTCGGTGGTCGAAATCACCACGGAGATTGTCACCAGGAACAGGATGATGGGCCAGATGGTCAGTACCGGAGCGGGCAGCGGCGTCATTGTCTCTGCAGACGGCTATATTGTGACCAACAACCATGTCATCGACGGGGCCTCCTCCATTACCGTCCGGCTTTCGGATGAAACGGAATATACGGCCGAACTCGTCGGTACGGATGCTCAAACAGATCTGGCTGTTATCAAAATCGACGCCTCGGATTGTCAGCCTGCGGTGCTGGGCTCATCGTCTTCCCTTGTGGTCGGGCAGGCGGCTGTTGCCATCGGCAATCCTCTCGGCGAACTGGGCGGGACGGTAACGCAGGGTATTATCTCGGCGCTTGATCGCGAAATCAGCATCGACGGCGAAACAATGTCCTTGCTGCAGACGGATACCGCCATCAACCCGGGCAATTCCGGCGGAGGTTTGTTTAACCTGTACGGGGAACTGGTCGGTATTGTCAACGCGAAATCCTCGGGGTCGGATATCGAAGGCCTTGGTTTCGCCATCCCGATTGACACGGCCAAAACCGTCATCGAGCAACTCATTGAAAACGGGTATGTCAAGGGCCGTATCGATACGGGGTTCACCCTCGTTGATATTCAGGATACACAGACTGCCATGTCCTACAGGGTCAGCGCCTTTGGCCTGTATATCTCCCGGTCTGAAAACAGCAGTTTCCGCTCCGGAGATATTATTCAGGCGGTTGCCGGGAAAACCGTCAGCGACCTGGCGAGCTTCAAACAAATCATCAACGGATACCGGCCCGGGGATACAGTGGAAATCACAGTCAGCAGGTCGGGCCAAATCCTGACCTGTCCGCTGACCCTTGGCGAACTGAAAGCATAATCAATCATCAAAGACGTCACGAAGCCGGCACGGCGCCCGCAACCATCCTCTGCGCGGGCGTCGTGCGGCCGGATTGTATCCGCCGCTCTTATATGGCCCGAAACGAAAAACAAATACAATCGTGTTATTTACTTTCACAATGCAATGTGCTAAAATCAGCACGGACAAAGGAGGCGCTGGTATGAACAGCAAGGTCAAATCCGACAACGTCGATTTCCTTTTCAAAGCGATCCTCGCCTTGGAGAATATGGACGAATGCTATGCTTTTTTTGAGGACCTGTGCACCGTTACCGAACTCAAAGCCCTCTCGCAGCGGCTCGCCGTGGCGAAGATGCTCAGCGACAACCGCGTTTACAGCGACATTGTCAAACAGACCGGCGCGAGCACGGCGACCATCAGCCGCGTCAACCGCTCCCTTCAGTGGGGCTGCGACGGTTACACCAAGATATTCGAGAGGATCAAAGACAAGTGAGCGCATACGGCGTCTTCGCCCGCTGGTACGACGCCCTGACCGAAGATACGCAGCCCGTCAAGCGTGCAGAGTTTATCCGCACGCTTCTTTGCCGTTTCGGCTTCGAGTCCGGTTCCCTGCTGGACCTGGCCTGCGGCACGGGCGCCGTGACGCTGGAACTGGCGCGCGCCGGCTACGACGTCACCGCCGTCGACCTCAGCGCCGAGATGCTTTCCATCGCGCGCGCGAAGTTTGACGCCGCGGGGCTCGACGCGCTTTTTCTGCAGCAGGATATGCGGCGGCTCGACCTCTACGGCACGGTCGACTGCGCGGTCTGCTCGCTCGACGGCGTCAACCACCTTGTCTCGCCCGGGGATGTCAAAAAGGTCTTTCAAAAGGTTTCCCTCTTTCTCAACCCCGGCGGAGTCTTTGTCTTTGACGTCAATACCCTTTATAAGCATGAGCATATTCTCGCCGGCAGCGACTTCGTCTACGAGCTCGACGGCCTGTTCCTCGTGTGGCGCAACGGCCCCGGAGCGGTTTCCGGCGCCGTCGATATGCGCCTCGATTTTTTTGAGAAGGAAGGAGCCCTCTGGCGCCGCCATGCCGAGGAGTTCACCGAGCGCGCCTATAAAACCGCCGACCTGTTGAGATGGCTGGTACAGGCCGGTTTTGAACTGCCGGACGTCTTGGACGAAACCGGCGCGGGCCCGCCCGAGCCCGACGCGCAGCGGCTGGTCCTCGTCGCGAGAAAGGCCGTATCCCATGGGTAAACTGGTCAAAATGCTTTCCGCCGACGGTTTCGTTTCCGCCGTCGCGCTGGATGCAGCCGATATAGCCGCCGAGGCGCGCGCCATCCACGGCGCGTCCTCGGTATCCGCCGCGGCGCTCGGCCGCCTGCTGGCCGCCGCGTCCCTGATGGGCTGTTCGCTCAAGAGCGAAGAGGCGAGCGTCACCCTGCGCGTCAGCGGGGGAGGCCCCTGCGGCGTCATCGTCGCCGTGTCCGATTCCCGGGGCAACCCGCGCGGCTATATGGCCGACCCCTATGTCGAACTGCCGCTGAAAGAAACGGGCAAACTCGACGTCGGCGCCGCCGTCGGCCGCGACGGCACACTGACCGTGATGAAAGATTTCGGCGCGGGCGAGCCCTATATCGGCCAGGTCCCGCTCGTCTCCGGCGAAATCGCCGAGGACGTCACCGCCTATTTCGCCGCCAGCGAACAGATTCCGACCGCCTGCGCCCTGGGCGTGCTCGCCGGGAGGGACGGCAGCGTCCCCGCGGCGGGCGGCTGGCTCATCCAGCTGCTGCCCGGCGCCCCGGAAGAAACCGTCGGCCTGGTCGAGAGCCGTGTGGCGGCGGCCGAGCCCGTCACCGCCATGCTTGCGCGCGGCATGCAGCCCGAGGAAATCTGCCGCGCCGTCCTCGGAGGCGTCGAGCTCGAACTGCTCGAAGTCATCCGCCCCGTTTACCGCTGCAACTGCTCGCGCGAGCGGGTCAAGGCCGCCCTCGCGGCGACAGGCCGCGCCGCGCTCGAAGAGATGGCCCTCGACGCGCAGACACAGGCGCGCTGCCACTTCTGCCGTAAGCAGTATGCCTTTTCGCCCGAAGAAATCCGCGCCCTCATCGCCGCCGGCACGCCGGAGTGAAAGCTTCCGAAACGGCGAAATTGTTGCGGCGGAGTTGTTGACAAGAAAAACGCTTTATAGTATATTA
Organism: Bacillota bacterium; assembly: GCA_022706685.1. Taxonomy (GTDB): domain Bacteria; phylum Bacillota; class Clostridia; order Oscillospirales; family Acutalibacteraceae; genus UBA1447. The sequence goes on along the minus strand of JAKJCA010000036.1, from coordinate 7,690 downwards.
TAACCCGTCGCCTCCGGCAGGGGCGCGCCGGGGGAGCATAGCTCAGCTGGGAGAGCACTTGCCTTACAAGCAAGGGGTCACAGGTTCGAGCCCTGTTGTTCCCACCATAGACGGCCCGGTAGTTCAGCTGGTTAGAACGCTAGCCTGTCACGCTAGAGGTCGACGGTTCGAGCCCGTTCCGGGTCGCCATATTTGCCTCTGTAGCTCAGTCGGTAGAGCAGTGGACTGAAAATCCACGTGTCGTTGGTTCGATTCCGACCGGAGGCACCACCCCGCGGATGTAGCTCATCCGGTAGAGCGCCACCTTGCCAAGGTGGAGGTAGCGAGTTCGAGCCTCGTCATCCGCTCCATTGGGACGCGTAACGTCGCCAGCGCGTTAAGCGTCCTTTTCTCACCCCGGCGCGGCGCCATAGCCAAGTGGTAAGGCAGAGGTCTGCAAAACCTCTATTCTCCGGTCCGAATCCGGATGGCGCCTCCAGAAAAAAGCATCGGCTTTGCCGGTGCTTTTTTCAACACAACGAACCTCGCCGTCGGCGATGTTCGTTGTATATCATATCGCCCGTCGGGCGATATATCATATTTTGCCGTAGCAAAATATATCATACCGAAGGTATATCATTCGTTTCCAAGTTAAAGGAAGCCTTCGTCAAATCATTCGGGAGCCGGTGCTTTTTTCAACGATATAAACCCTCGCGGGATTTATAATATACGCTGCGTGCGTGATATCGGCTCCGCCGGTGTTATGCGCCGCGGCGCGTGAAGGGTTTATATCGCTTCACTTCGCCCGCCGTGGAAACTTCTTTTTGCTGGGCAAATGTTTCGCATTGCGCGGCAATACATCGCTTTCCTGCCTCTCCTTGTAAGGAGAGGTGGCAGGCGCAGCCTGACGGAGAGGTCGTCCTTCAACCAAACGTACTTTTTTACCGGTGGAAAATATCACGTTTCGTGCCAATATTTCGTTCTGCTTTTTCGTCTGTTTCGTTTATAATGTATTTGATATCCGTTCCCGTTAGTTTGGCTTTTTTAACCGGTCAAAGAAACCCCTGATAAGGAGTGAATCCCGATGCTGGACAATCTGGCCAAAACCGTAACGGCATTTTTCACGGCGAACCTGACGCGGCTGTTCGCCTTTCTGCTTTCGGTGTCCCTGTTCGCCGGCAGCTGCCTGGGCCTGCGCCCGAAAGGGGAAATTGTGTTGAACCCCAACAGTTCCCTCGCCTGTGTCGACGCGCTCGGCAGGACCGTCGTCTCCTCCGCCGGGTCCACGTCCAAACAGGTCGGGGTATTCTACTTTCTCTGGCTGGGCGAGCATGGCACAGGGGGCCCGTACGACAACAGCAAAATCGCCGCGGAGCATCCCGAAGCCCTTTTGTCGGAAGACAACTGGTTTGCCGCCGGCGGAGGCGGCGTTGGCGAGTTCCACTTCTGGGGCGAGCCCCTGTTCGGTTATTACCGGTCGAAGGATACCTGGGTCATGCGCAAACACCTGCAGATGCTCGTGGACGCCGGCGTCGACTTCATCGTCTTTGACACAACGAACGGTTATACCTATGACAACCGGGTCAAAGACTTGTTGGCCATTTGGTACGAATACCTGCTGGCGGGGTGGGACGTGCCAAAAATCGCCTTTTATACCAACAGTTATTCCGGCGAGGTGATGAACGCCGTCTATGACAAGTTTTACAACAACGCCGCCCTGGCGGCGCAATATCCGCGACTGGGCGAATTGTGGCTGCGATGGGATGGCAAGCCCATGATCATAGGCAAGGCCGACGACTCCGTCCTGCGGCCGGACGTCAAAGCCTATTTCAGGATCAAAGCCAGCCAGTGGCCCAACGAGGACCGCGTCGCCGACGGTTTCCCGTGGATGGAGTTCGGGCGTTCGCTGACCTATCGTGCGGTGTACGGCAAAGGCCTCAGGCGCGAAGTGATGAGCGTATCCGGCGCGCAGCATTCCGCGTCGGGCCGCTTCAGTTCCACCGCCTGGTACGGGGCCAACGACCGGACCAGGAGCTGGCATGATGGAGCGAACGACAAGCGCGCCGACGCCGAAATATACGGTTTCAATTTTGCCGAACAATGGGAGTTCGCCATGTCTTTTGACCCGGAAGTGATTTTCGTGACGGGATTCAACGAATGGACGGCCCAGCGCCAGCCGCCGATTCCGGGCGAGCCCATCGTTTTCGTCGACAGCGCGGATACCGTTTGCAGCCGCGACGTGGAGCCGATGAACGGAATCCTCGGCGACAACTATTACCTGCAGATGGTCGACTATATCGCAAAGTTCAAATCCGGCGCGGCCAAAAAGCGGGCGGCGGGGGACATGTCCATCGATATCGACGGCGGTTTCGCCCAGTGGGACGACGCCCGCGTATCGTCCTACCGGGACTTTACCAACGATACGGTGAACAGGAACTGCGCCGGCTTCGGCGGTTTGCACTATGTCGACACAAGCGGCCGGAACGATATTCAAACCCTGAAAACGGCCAAAGACAGCCGGTACCTCTACTTTTACGCGGACACCGTGGACGAACTGACACCCGCGCAAGACGCCGCGTGGATGAATCTGCTCCTGAGCGTCGACACGCAGAACCCGAACCTGAACGGATACGATTTTCTGGTCAACGCGAGCCGGTCAGGCGGCAAGGCCTCCGTCAAACGCTATGACGGCAGCGCGTTTGTCGATGCGGGCGAGGCTGATATGGCGGTCGAAGGCAACAAAATCATGTTCCGCGTCGACAGGAGCATCCTCGGCCTCGCGGGCAAAAAAATCGACATCCGCTTCAAATGGGCGGACAACTGCGACATCGAGGATATTTACTCGTTTTACACCTCGGGCGACTGCGCGCCTTACGGCCGGCTGAACTTCACCTTTGCGGAATAATAAGACAACGGATACAAAAAGAGGGGGCGGCGCCGGCCGCCCCCTCGAAGTATGGAAGGGTCAAATGTCCCGTCCGGCGGCGCCCCGGCGCTCCGCGCAGAAATCCGTGATAACGGGCAGGAGCTTTTTGCGGTAAACGATATAGCTGCCGTGGCTCTCGTGCTTGAGGATGCGCAGTTCGCTGCCGGGGATATGCGCCGCGATGTGCCGGGTGTGTTCTTCTTTGATCAGATCGTATTGCCCGGCGAGGACCAGGGTGTCCGCGGTAATCCTTTCCAGTTCCGCATCCGTGATATCCGGCTGCTCGAGCATCAGCTTTGTCTTATTGTCTTTGGTGACGGCGTACATCAGTTTTAACAGCCGCACCCAGCCGTCTTTGGTGCCGTCGGGCGAGGTGTTGGCGCCGCTGACAATGAGTTTGCCGACTAACTCCGGTTCCTTAGCGGCAACCAGCAGCGCGATGATGCCTCCGTCGCTGAAACCGTATAGGCAGACGTCTTTCAGCGCGAAAAAATGAATCAAGGCGATCACGTCGTCCGCCATGTCGCGGTAATTGTAGTCCCTGACCTTGCCGCTTTTACCGTGCCCGCGCGAATCGAGCGCGTACACCGTGAAGCTTTCCGTCAGCGCTTTGGCCAGCCGGTGAAAAATCCGATGCGTCATCCCGTTGGCGTGCAGCAGGATAATGGGCCTGCCTTTGCCCGACACTTCACAGTACAAGTCAACGCCGTTGACATTGACGGTCAACCGGATTCACTCCTTCCGCGGCGGCGCGAGTTTATTATTGATTATTTTGTGTTCGCTCCGCTTGGCAAACAGTTCGTAAGGAAACAAAGGATAAAGTTTCAATAAAAATTATATGAGCTTAACCGGACAAATACCTTTATCGGCTGGGTCAACGCCTTATTTTTATTCAAATCAAACATGACCCCGTTTCGTTTTAAAACACGATATCTCTGAGCACATTCAGCAGTTCCCCCCAGCTGACCGCGATCAGCAGCAGCGTTTTCACGACTGCCGCCATTTCGTCAAACAGCCGCTGTGTGCGGTCCAACGGTTCCTCCGTTTGAAGTGTGCCCGGCGCTGATGTTTCGCCGGTGATCTCATAGCGCAGGCGTGCCCGCGCGGCGTCATGGTCGCTGTACATTTTGCCGTTCCCATCCTCGGCGCGGAAATAGCCGAACGACTGCGCGCTCAATTCCACCCCGCCGCCGCTTTTGAACATGATTTTGTCATAAGTTTCGTAAAACGAGGGATGCCAGCCGGTGCCGCCGTCATATGAACAGTCGCCGTTATTATAAATCTCGGCCCAACAGTCCTTGAGCCCCGCGGGCCCGACCAGGTTGGCGTAAAGGTCTTCCGTCCCGATGCGGTCGAAGGTGGAGTTGAAATCGCCCATGACGATGACGGCGCGCTGCTGTTCCCTCGTGCGTATCATATCGGCCAGCTGGCGGTAGTTATCGGCCCGCGCCCGCGCCGACTGTTCGTCGTTTGCGGCATCGGCGTGCAAAACATAGAGGTCGATATATACGCCCTCGCCGATTTCAACGACGCACGCCAGGATCCCTTTGCGCGCCAGCCTGTCCGTCCCGGAGGAAAGGACGCCGTACGACTGGTTCCATTGTGTATGCGCGACGTTGTAAACGGGGTACCTCGAAAAAACGCTCAACCCGTCGCCAAGCGGCACGCCGCCGCTCGTTTGCGTTTGGTAAGGGTAGGCTTGCAGCATGGCCCCGGCCAGCGCCGCGTGATGGTTGAAGTCCTCCTGCGTGCCGATGATATCGCAGCCGGACTCGTTTGTCAGCACCTCGCCGATCTTTGCCATTCGGGCGTTCCCGCGCACTTCCCTTTGCGTACCCTGAAAGTCCCCGAGCACCGGAATGCCCGCCACGTTGAACGTCATCACGCTGAACTCGCCGCTTTCATTTTCCGCTGCGTGAACGCCGGCCCAGGGAATCGCGGCCAGCATCGCCAGGGCTAAAACGGCTGATATCATTTTTTTCATACGGCACCTCTTTGCGGATGGTCTTGCGGTTCCACGCCGCCTCCTATACTACAATGCCGTGGGCGCGAGGTCAAGCAAACGGCTGCGGCTTGCGGACGGGGCGGTTCTTATGCTATGTTGTACGCAGAAAACATCCCCGCCCCGGCCTTGACGCCCCGCGCGCCGCTGTAGCCGAAATGAGAAGGGTTTATGAAGCGAACGCTTGCCTTCTTGACGGTCATGATGATTTTTACAGGCCTGTTTTGCGCCTGCGATATGACGCGCCATGAAAGCGGCTTGGAATACGCGGAGCAAAACGGAGAAATCGTCATCAAGTCCTATAAAGATCTGACGACCAGGCGGAAACTTGCCGTGCCGGATTGGATTGAGGGCAAACCCGTTACACGCATCGATAAGTTCGGCATCGCCAACGCGGAAAGCCTGCTGGTCATCGCCATCGGCAAAAATCTGCGGGAGATTGACGACTGGGGCATCGTAAACAACGCCAACCTTTTCCGGTTTGAAGTGGATGATGGAAATAAGTATTTCACCGCGGCCGGCGGCGTCCTGTTCACGAAAAACATGGCGAAACTGGTCGCTTATCCTCAGCGCCGCAACGACCCGTACTCGGACGGTTATCTGGATACGGCGAAGTACAAGAGCATCGCCGCGCTGCCCTCGGTTCAGGGCGCGGCGAACCGAACTTATAGGGTGCCTGACGGCGTGACGGAACTGGCGCCGCAAAGTTTTTACCGCATCGATACGCTTCAAAAACTAATTTTGCCCGGCACAATCAGGCATATCGGGCCAAGGGCCCTTTTCCAGATGTACGCGCTTGAAGAAATCAACTTTCCCGAAGGGCTGCAAACCATCGGGCGGGACGGCGTTTCATTTTGTTCCGCCCTGACCAAAATCGAATTGCCGTCGACCCTTACGAGTTTGGGCGAATACGCTTTTTTTGACTGCCGCAACGTCAAAACCGTTACCGTAAAAGCCCCGAAAAACCGGGTGGAACTGGGGCGCCTCTGGTATCCGACCGACAACGGCAAAGAGATGCCGGACCTGCGAATCGTCTGGCTCAACGGCTGATTTCTTGAGGTTTGCTATGCGGAAAATCAACGAGTTTATCCACTGGGCAAAGTTTCAAACAACCGAATACTGGAACAAGCCGCGTGAAGGCGAGTGCCTGTCCAACAAGGAGGGCGTTTACTACACCTTGATGCAAAGCGGCATGAATATCTATAACTTCATGGGCATCAACGGCTTCGGTTTCGGTGCGGCGGCCGTATTCGCCGGCGCGGTCATGGGCATCCGGCAGATGGACTTCGCCACCATGGGGCTGATCGGTTCGTTCATGGGCTACGCGCTTATGTGGATGTCCCCGGTCAATATGCTCATCTACGAAAACCACGGCGTGCTGAACAGAAACACGAGGATTTACGCGCATTGCGGCGCCGCCCTGCTCACGGCGCTGGCCGCCGGGCTTTATTTTGTGCCGCCGGCTGCCTTTGAGGGCATTATCAAAGGCCTGCCGCAGCTGGTTGCCAACGGTTTGGTCATTCAGGTCTTCAATATGTATACGGACTGGTTCGTGCGCAAAAAATTCAGCTTGAAATACGGCAGAATCAAACCCTTTATCTTGGTCTACGGTCTGCCCCTTTTACTACTGACGAGCGCCGCCGCTTTTTTCCCCGCCCGGCTGGAATACACCAGGAAACTGATTTTGCTCAACCTGATATTCGGACTCATCGGCACCATGCAAACCGACTTTTCACAGGCGGATTCTCTGATTAAGTTTATCTCTTATAATACGCAGGAGCGCCAAAGGCTTTATTCGATTGTGCCGATATTCTCCTACATGCTGTTTGCGGTTCTCAGCGCCGTTTATCCCTGGCTCATCAACGGCAGGCAAAACAGTCAGATCGTGTATAAAATCTGCGTGCCCGTGTTCGGCGGCATCGGCATTGCCATGGCCAGCGCCGTCGCCGGCGTCAAAGAGCGGGTCATCGAAAATAAAAGCGCCACCGAACAAAAAGTCAAGTTTTTCCGCGCGGCAAAAAATGTCCTACGCGACAAATACCTGTGGCTGACGCAAATATCCGGCGTGTTCTCGGTATGGCGTTTTTTGACGGATAATTTGCTCGTCTGGTGGCTGCTGTACACTTTCCGGCTCAGCCGTTGGGCGGGGCTGTTCGCCAGCATACTGGGAATACCCTATTTTTTCGGACACATTCTAACGGTGCTGATGAGCAAACGCTTCAACAAGCGTCCCATCCTGCTGGTGAGCAGGAGCATCCGCGTGCTGGTGCTGTTTGCCGATTTGTGGGCCGTCCAGAACGCAAACCTCCCGGTGTTCATCTTTTTCAATCTTTTCCTCAGCCTCGCGAACGCGGCGGATATGGGCATCAGCGCCGGGATGATGCCGGATATTCTGGACCGTCACCAGTGGAAGTACGGCGAGCGGTGTGACGCGACGATGGGGGTTTTCAACTGGTTTATGCCGCTGATCGCCATGCCGCTGGCGTATGTCATGCCGTTTTTGCAAAAGCGGATCGGCTTTTCCTCGGACTGGAACATCCTGTACGACAACGAAATCGCGGTGCAGGTGTTCAGTTTGTTTATTGTCATGAACATTGTCGGCGTCATCCTGACGACGGCGCCCTTTGCTTTTTACAACATCACCAACGAACAGCATCGAATGTTCATACGGGAGATCAAAGAGCGGGTGGAAAGAGAACGGGAAAACGCCCCGGAGGCCGACGAAACCGGCCCGCCTCATATATATGAAAAGGCTGTGACCATGGAAGGGGAAAGTTAAATGA
>JAKJCA010000035.1 GCA_022706685.1 Bacillota bacterium | reverse complement strand
AAGATCGTCATCACCACCGCCGCGGCCAGCGCGAGCAATTTCAGCAGCCGGACCGCCGCCGGAAGGGCCATCGTCCACCGCCTCCCCGGGCATCGTTTTCAACTGTTTTCCGACGATATCCTACCATACATTGCGCCGCGCCGCAACGAAGCGGGGGACAAAAAAAGCGGACCCGCGCGGGTCCGCCTGCTTAAGATGCCGGAGCTTGGGAAACGGCTTACTGCGCGTAGCCGGCGACGGTGAGCATATATTCGCCGATCTGGGCGCCGAACTCGGGGGCGCCGTCCATAATCAGGCGGCCGGCCTTGGTGGCCTCGAGCATGTCGTCGGTCGACATCAGGATGCCCAGCGCGCTGTCGAGGCTGTCGAAGCGCAGCGTGAAGAAGGGCATCGCCCGCTTGTACTCGCCCCTGCCGGCCTTTGTCTTGCCCGCCTTGACGCGGATATAGGCGGACAGTTCGGGATAGCCGTTGACCGCCCAGGCGTAGACGCGGTCGGGGCTCTTGAGCGCCCACTCGTGGACCGCTTCGTGGCCGTTTTTATTGAGTTGGCTGATGCCGCTGGAAAGCAGGTAGAAGAAGCATTTGACCAGCAGTTTTTTGGTTGCCTCGTCCTCGGGCGGCGTTTTGGCGCCCAGCAGGGCGGACATTTTCAGCAGCACCTGCATAAAGGACGCGAACGTGCCGGGGTTTTTCAGCACACCGCGCATTTTCGGCAGCGTCGCGGGGCCGATTTTGCCTTTGAAAAAGGCGTTCATCGCCTCGACGCTCTTGAACTCCAGCTCGATATGCGGGCGGGTGTCCACCCGGTCGGTATGGACGAGCCATTCGCCGGAGTTGACGACGAAATGCGTGGCGACCTTGCCCAGCGGGCCGGCCGGGTCGAGGGCGCTGATTTGAATCACCGCGTGCGTCTTTTCAAACTTTTTGGCCAGTTTCGGTATGTCGTTCGCGATGACCTTGACCAGCGGCAGCGCCGCGCCGAGAAAAATCTTGTTCGTCAGGGTCTCTTCTTTTGAAGCCAACAATATCATTCCTTTCCGGGCAATGGGCGCCGCGGGGCGGCCGAAAGGCCGTCACACCTCGTCGTCCCAGTTGTCGTCGAGTTCGAAATCCTTTTTCATGACCTCGCGCACGGCGTCGATAATCCCGTTGGAGTCGATGCCCAAAATGGACATGATGTCCTCGTGAAGCCCGATGGGGGCGAATTGGTCCTGGATGCCGAGTTTCTTGAACGCGCAGCCCTTGCCGAACTCCACCACCACTTCCGCCACGGCGCTGCCCAGGCCGCCGATGACCGAATGGTCCTCGACGGTGATGATGCGGCGCGTATCCATAACCGCCTTTTCGACCGCTTCCCTGTCGATGGGCTTGATGGTGTGCATGTTCAGCACACGGACCTTCAGCCCGTCGGTGTTGTCGAGGAAATTGGCGGCCTGCAGCGCCTGGAACGCGCAGGAACCGCAGGCGATGACGGTGATGTCCGTACCCTCGTGCAGGGTGACGGCTTTGCCCACTTCAAACCCGTAGTCGGTGCTCGGGTAGAGCACCCTGTCGAAACCGCGGTTGATGCGGATATAGAAGGGCCCCGGCGTCGCGTACGCGGCGCGCACGGCGTTGACGGTTTCCATCCCGTCGGCCGGACAAATGACCGTGAGGTTCGGGAAAGAACGGGTGACCGCCATATCGCAGATGGCGTGGTGGGTCGAGCCGGCCTGGCCGAACGAGGTGCCGGAATGGGTCGCGATGACCTTCGCGTTGACGTTCTGGTAACAGATGTCGGTATGCAGCTGGTCCGCGCTGCGCAGCGAGGCGAACGTCGAGAAGGTCGAAAGGAAGGGGACCAGCCCCGCCTTGGCCATGCCCGCGGCGACGCCGAACATGTTCTGCTCCGCGATGCCGACGTTGAAGAAACGGTCGGGGAACTCCTCGCCGAACATGCCGATTTTGGTCGATTTGCCGAGGTCGGCCGTCAGGGCGACGATTTCGGGGTGTTCCCTGCCCAGTTCGCAAAGCGCTTTGCCGTAATATTCCGCCGTTGAAAGCTGTGTTGAGTCAACGGCCGTATAGGTTAATCCGCCTGCCATATATTTGCACCTTTCCTCCGCGCAAGTTTGTTTGATATCGCTCCGCTTCCGGCGCGGTTGAAAGCGGAGACTGCGTCAGGGCGACGAACGCCCGAGCCGTTTCAGCCTTTTTCCGCCCTCGCCTTGCGGCCTTCGTAATACTTGTCGAGGCTCGCTTTGGCCTGGTTGTACTTATCCTCGTCGATGGCGCCGTAGTGCCAGCGGTAGTCGTTCTCCATAAAATCGATGCCGGCGCCCTTGACGGTGTCCGCGATGATCATGACCGGCGCTTCCCTGTTGTCAAGCGCGAAGTCGATGGCGTCGCAGAGTTCCTTGATATTGTGGCCGTCCACTTCCTTGACGATGAAGCCGAAGGCCTTCCACTTGTCGGCGAAAGGCTCGAGTTTCATGACGTCTTCCGTGCAGCCGTCGATCATGCACTTGTTGCGGTCGACAAAGGAAATGAGGTTGGTGACTTTGTACTGGGAGGCGGTCATGGCCGCTTCCCAGTTGGAGCCCTCGTCGCATTCGCCGTCGCCGAGGATGCAGTAGGTCCAGTAGTCTTTGCCCCTGACTCTGGCTGCCAGCGCGGTGCCCAGGGCGATGGAGAGGCCGTGCCCCAAAGAGCCGGTCGAGGCGTCGACGCCGACGACTTTGTTGGCGTCGAGGTGCATGCCCATCTTGGAATTGGTGTGGTTGAAGGTTTTGAGCTGTTCGGGGTCGTTGAAGCCCTTGTCGACCAGCACGGGCGCCAGGGCGATGCCCGCGTGGCCCTTGCTCATGATCAGGCGGTCGCGGTCCTCCCACAGGGGTTCCTCGACGCGGATGTTCATGTATTTGTGGTACAGGACGGTCAGCATATCCATAATGCTCATGCCGCCGCCGATGTGGCCGCTGCCCGCCCAGTAGGTGGTGTCCAGGCACAGGCGCCGCAGCTGGTGCGCCTTCTTTTCGAGCGCGAGCCATTCTTTTGTTGTCAATGGCATACCGGTTTTCCTCCTTTGTATTGCCGCCCCGGAACCTCAGGCGACGGGGTTGTTTTTGCGGACCGCCTTGAAAGCGTCTTCGGCGATTTCGATGGTTTTTTTGACATCCTCCTCGCTGAGGGCGGCGTTGATGAAGTGGTTGTGGTGGTTGGTCATGAACACGCCGCGTTTGACGCATTCGGCGATCCACTGCTGGTGGAGCATCAGCGAGTTGTCATCCGCCAGGCGCAGGTAGAACAGCGCGGGTTCGCCGGACACGACCAGGTTGAAACCGTTGTTGGCGGCGGCGGCCTTGAGTCCGTCGGTGAGCATCGTCCCGCGTTTGCGGAACAGCGCCGGCGCGTCAAGCGCTTTCATCTTGTTGATGCAGGCAATCGCGGCCGCGAAAGGCACGGCGCTCATCCAGTAACTGCCCGTATAGGTGATGCCGCTGACGACGTTTTTCAGGGAATCTTTGCCGCACAGGGCGGAAACGCTCCAGCCGTTGGCGAGCGCCTTGCAGAAGCAGATGAGGTCCGCCTCGAAACCGTAGAAATGGTCGGACCCCTTGAGGTCGAGCCGCCAGCCGCAGCGCACGTCGTCGACGATGAGGACGATGCCCTTTTCGGTGCAGAGTTTGCGCACCTTCTGCCAGTAGCCCTCGGCGGGCAGCTGGTTGTCGATGAAGTTGCCGTGCATATACGGCGTCGCGATATAGGCGGCGATTTCGCCCTCGTTCTCGGCGACGACTTTTTCAAGCGCGTCGAAATCGTTCCAGTCGATATAGAGGTTGTTGGCGACGTCCTCCTCGAGCACGCCGGGATAGTCGACCTTCTGTGTCCAGGGGGCGACGCCGTGGTAGAAACCGTTGATGAAAATAATCTTTTTGCGGTGCGTCGCGGCTCTCGCGGTCATGATCGCGAGGGTCGTGGTGTCGCCGCCGTTTTTGGCGAAAAACGCCCAGTCCGCCGACGCGACCGTGTCGACCAGCAGCTCGGCGAGGTCGACCATCAGCCCGGGAGGCGACGTGGTGCAGTTGCTGATTTTCATCTGCGCCGCGACCGCCGCGTCGACATCCTCGTCACAGTAGCCGAGCACGTTGGGGCCGTAAGCGCACATGTAGTCGATAAACTCGTTGCCGTCGACGTCCCAGAAATGGGAGCCCTTCGCCTTCTGGCAGAAAAGCGGGTAAGCGGACACGGGGATCATGCAGCCTTCCGCCGGGCCGAGGTGGCCGTAGACGCCGGAAGGGATGACCTTTTCCGCACGCTCGAACAGCGCGCGGCTCTGCGGATATTTGTTGATTTTGAAACTCATGGTGCGCCCCTCCTATGCCAAATACAGGGCGACTCTGTCGAGCAGCCTGTTGAGATTGTCGAGCATGGAGATCATGCCCTTCATTTCGATCGTTCCGGCGCCGATGCTCGCGACGGCGTTGACCTTGCCGTCAAAAAGGTCGCGCGCAAGTTCGATGGAACTGAACTCCATCACGGCTCTCGGGGAGGCGGGCGCGCACTTGATGGTGACCAGGCGGTGGTTGTTGACGCGGATCGTCGCGCTGGGGCCGCCTTTGATGGAGAACGCTACGTCGCCGTCGACCATGTGGTCGGCCGTAAATCTGCCGACTTTGTCGTTGTTGGCGATCTGGGAAATGGCGACCGAAATCGTATAGAACATCAGGGAGGTGCTTGCGATGAAAAAGTCCTTGTCCTCAAGGGCTTCGGGAGCCGGGCGCATATAGCGCGTGAGTATGTCGGTCAGGGAGGTGAACTCCTTGAGCAGAAAGCCGATGTGGGTGAAACCCTTCGAGGGGATGGGGGTGACGGTGCCGTCGATGAGGCCGTTAAACTTCTCGCAACTGCCGAACGGGAGTTTAATGTCGCAGGACTTGACGCCCTGTTCCATGCGGCACTTGCCGTTTTTGAACGTCAGGGTCGCGCTGGGCCCGCCCTTGACGTCGAAGCCGATGGAAATCGGCTTTTTCCCCGCCAGCAGGGCGCTGGCCTCGGGCACAAGTTCGCAGAGGTTTTCGAGTGTCCCGAGTACGGCATACATGTTGATATACGCCAATGTTTTCTGGTCAACCAAAACGCATTCCTCCTTCTTTTTTCACTGCGCGCGGTATAACAATTTATCGCTAAACCATTTTAGCAACACGAGGTTGCATTGTCAAACATTATTAAAAAAATAGAAAAGAGGTTTTATTTTTGAATATATTTAATAAATAATAGGCAAACGGGCCGAAATGTCTGTTTTCGCATTGACGGGAGCCGAATTTGAATAGTAAAATAAACATCATATCCCGTTTGTGTCGTCAAACGACAACATCCCGCCGCACGGAGAGGCCGTATGCCCGAATACAGCATTGTCAGAACCCGCAGAAAAACGGCCGCGATCGTCGTGCGCGGCGACGGCCGGGTCGAAATCAGGGGACCTGTGCATCTGAGCGACAAAGCGGCGGCGGACTTTTACCTCCGGCACAGAGATTGGGTGCTGAGGCAGCAGGAAAAAATGCGCAAGCGCGGGGAGACCAGGCGGGAGGCCCTCGCCTCGCTGCCGAAGAGAATCGTCTTCCGCGGGCGGGCCCGGCCGGTCGAGCGCGGCGGCGGCAAAGCCCGGGTGGCGGACGGGGTTTTCATTATCCCGGAAGGCGGCGCGGCGGACGCCAGAGAAAAGCTGGAAAAACTCTACCGCGGCGAGGCGCAGAAGTACCTGAAAGCCAGGGTGTCGGAACTGGCCGCGCACACAGGCCTCGAACCCAAGACCGTCACCGTCAACTCCGCGCGCACGCATTGGGGCGCCTGCAGCGCGAAAAACGGCGTCACCCTCTCGTGGCGCCTGGCGGCCGCGGACGACGGCTGCATCGACTACGTCATCGTGCACGAACTGGCGCATACCGCCGAACACAACCATTCGCCGCGATTCTGGGCCCTTGTTTCGCGGACGATTCCGGACTACAAGCTCAGAAGGAAGCGGCTCAGGGAATACCAGAGGCTGCTGGAGGACGAGGGCTGGTTCTGAAATTAAAACGGAGAGGAGCAGCGTCGATGCCTGTTTTCGATTTTCAAATCGTCAGGGAGATCGGGGTCCTTTCGGACAACCCCAAAGGCTGGCGCAAGGAATTGAACCTTGTCAGCTGGAACGGCAGGGAGCCGAAATACGACATCCGCGAATGGTCGCCCGACCATGAGATTCCGGGCAAAGGCACCACCCTGTCGGCCGCGGAACTCGCGCAGTTGAAAAAACTGCTGGAAACCGTCGAAACGTAACGCGCCGGAGGCGGCCTGAACTGCCGTTGCGCGGTTTTGCTGCCGGCGGTCCGCCGGACGGCAGAAAAATGATGAAGCGGGGTTGCCCATGGACGGCGAAAGGCCGCTGAAAACCTATACCTCGACAGAAAAAACGATGTATCTCGTCGGCATGGCCGGTCAGAACGTCACCTACTGCGTCATCGGCGCGGCGCTCGCCTACTATCTGCAGTTTACGCTGCTGATCCCCGCTTTTGTCGTGAGTACCATCATGGCCCTCGCCCGCGTTTGGGACGCTTTCAACGACCCGATGATGGGCACCATTGTTGACAAAACGAGAACCAAGTGGGGCAAGTGCAGGCCTTATCTGCTTTTTGCGCCGATACCGATATTCGCCATCACGGTCGCCTGCTTCATCAATTTCGGTTTTTTTGACCCCGAAATGGGGATTTTCCAGGGCAAAAACGCCCTGGTCGTGCTTTGGGCCGCGGTGACTTACGTCCTGTGGGGCATGGCCTACACCGTCGGGGATATTCCGCTGTGGGGCATCACCGCGCTGATGACGGAAGACCAGCGCGACCGGGCCAAACTGCTCGCTTACGCCCAGATCGCGGGCGGCATCGGGGCGGGCGTCACCATCATCGCGATTCAGCCGGTCGCCCTGGGGCTGGGCGAGCGATTTGCCCCCCTGCTCGCCCCGACGGCCCGGGTGTCGAGCGCGGCGGCGGGCGAACGCCTGGGTTTTATCGCCGCAGCGGCGATTTTTGGCCTGGTCGGGGCAGTGACGTTCCAGATGGCCGGCTTGTTCGCCCGCGAGCGCATACCCGCTTCCGAAGAAAAACACACGCTCAAAGAAAATTTCAAACTGATGTGGAACAACCGGCCGTTCCGGCAGATTCTCCTGTCGGGCCTTATGGGGAGCCCGAGGCAGCTGCTCACCCTGGCCGGCATGCCGCTGGTCACCTATTTTTACGCGAGCAAGGACCCGAAAAAGGCGATGGTTTATCTTGCCGCCATGGGCGGCGGGCTTTTTCTCGGGCAATTCCTTGCGATGGGGATGGTGCCCCGGCTCATCAGGCACGTGTCGAAAAAGGACGCCTACAATTTTTCCAACATCGCCGCGACCGTTCCCTACCTCGCCATTTTTATCCTTTACCTCATCGGCAGGAACCGCCTCGTCGAGCCGGGGTATCTGGTTTTCAGCTGGTTCCTCTTCGCCCTGGGCGGGGCGGCAAACGGCAACACCATCGTTTTGCAGTCGCTGATGATAGCGGACGCTGTCGATTATGAGGAATACCATCACGGCATACGGCCCGACGGCGTGTTGTTTTCCGGCCAGACGTTCATCGTTAAAATGACGACCGGCATCGCGACGGTGCTCAGCGGCATCGCCTACACCGCGGTCGGTTTTTCGGACGCGAAGGTCGGCGAACTCAACGACTATATCGCCGCGGGCGGCATTCCGCGGGACAACCCGAAATACGACGCTTTTATCATGCTGCTGTTTTTCCTGGTTTCCGTTCCGCCGGCCGTCGGCAGCCTTTTGGCCGTTATCCCCACCTGGCGCTACTGCCTGAGCGACGGGGAGCATACGCGGATTCTGGCCGAACTCAACCGGCGCAGGCACGCGGCGGAGGACGGCGGCGCGGCGGAAACGCCGTCGGTCGGGGCCCCGTAATTCCGGACTGAAAGAGGTGCGCACTATGGTGGAAATCGCTGTCATCGGCGCGGGCATGCGCGGCTGCGAATATATGTCGGTCGTCAAATACCTGCACGGCCGGCAGGCGAAGGCCACCGCCGTGTGCGAAAACAACCCGTTGCGGCTGAAAGAGACGGCGGCGAAATTCGCCATCGCGCCGGAAAGGTGTTTTGCCGACGAAAAAGATTTTTTCGCGGCCGGCCGGCTGGCGGACGCCCTGCTGGTCTGCACCCAGGACCGCTCGCATTACCGGCACGCGATGGCGGGGCTCGCGGCGGGATACAAGAATATCCTCGTCGAAAAGCCCGTTTCGCCCGACCCCGAAGAATGCCGGCGGCTCGCGGCGGCGGCAAAAGAGGCGGATGCCCGCGTGCTTGTCTGCCATGTGCTGCGGTATTCCAACTATTATAAAAAAATCAAGGAGGTGCTCGACAGCGGCGAACTCGGCGCCGTCGTCGCCATCAGCCATACCGAAAATGTCGGCTATTTCCATTTTGCGCACAGTTTCGTGCGCGGCAACTGGCGCAGGGAGGATGAAACCTCGCCGTCGCTGCTGGCAAAGTGCTGCCACGACATCGACCTGATCCAGTGGTTCATGGGCGCGCCGTGCCAAAGCGTCTCCTCGCTCGGCGGGCTGGCTTACTTTACGGCCGCCAACGCGCCGCAAGGCGCGGCGGACCGCTGCCTGGGCGGCTGCGCTGCCAAAAAGCACTGCCCTTACGATGCGGAGCGCCTCTATATCAAAGACCCTTTTTACCGCGCGACGTTCATCAAATACCTCGGCCGCGTGCTGACCGACTCGATGAAGAGCACGAAGGCCTCCAAATTGAAGGCGTTGCGCGAAGGCCCCTACGGGCGCTGCGTGTACCGCTGCGACAACGACGTGGCGGACCACCAGAGCGTCCTGATGGATTTCGGTTCCGGCAGGACGGCCCTGCATACGATGAACGCGTTTTCGCGCAAAATGTACCGGACGACGCATATCATGTGCGAAAAGGGCGAAATCACCGGCCGCGACTGCGATACCGGCTTCCGGGTGAAAATATTCGGCGGCGGCGAAAGGAAGGTGCGCACCAGGTTCATCCCCGTCACGGGGCATCTGGAAGGCGACATCCGCCTGATCGAAAGTTACCTTAAGCTGCTGGAGGGGAAACCTTACCGCGAAGACTATATCACTTCCATCGACGCGACCGTGCCCAGCCACGAAATCATCGCCGCGGCGGAAATTTCGAGGCATCGGGGCGGGGCAAAGGTCCTGCTCGGCGAACGGTAACGCCGGCCATGGCAACCCACGGTATGTTCGGATAAAAAACCGCGCCTGTCGCGCTGCCGTCAAGGCAGGAACAGGCGCGGATATTTTATATCAGATGTTTTAATCCGCCGCTTGAGCGAACCGGTCAGGTTAAAACATTTCTGAGGGCCTCCACCTCGTTTTCGCCCGGGCCCAGCGGCAGGGTGATAATTTTTCTTTCCACCGCGCTGCGCAACAGAGCCATGGCGATTTCAAAGCCCTTGAACGCGCTTTCGCCGTTGCAGGAGTGCACACACTTGCCGTCGAGCCAGTCGGCGATTTCGTCGACATAACACGCCTGGTCGTGGGTATAGTCGAACTTGCCGCCGCCGCTGAACACGCCGTTTTTGGTCACCGCGCGCCAGCCCTCGCCGATAAACACTTCCGCAAAGCCGTCCTTGCCCTGAATCATAAAACGGCCTTTGTGCCAGTTATATTCCATCTCCGGCACATCGGGCGCGTTCTCGCCGGTCTCGATAATGCCCCTGACGCCGTTGGCGAACTGGATAAATCCGCCCGCGTAATCCGGCGACGGATGGTTGTCGAACAGTTTGCCTCGGCCGCTGACGGCGCCGGAAACCCACAAGGCCTCTGCGTTGTTGTTATACATTCTGATATAGTCGATCAGATGCGTGACCAGATGGAAATACCAGCCCCAGCAGTGCGCGTAAATGGTCTTGATGTCGCCGAGCCCGCCGCTTTGGACCAGTTTCAATACGGACTGATGATGCTCCCCGTATTTCTGCTGGTGGCTGACGACGGTTTTGACCCCCGCCGCGCGGCAGACGTCCATAATTGCCTGGGCTTCGGCAAAGTTAGTCGCCATCGGCTTTTCGTAGGAAATCAGTTTGACCCCGTGCTCGACGCCGAGTTTGATCAAAGGCAGCCTGAGCGCGGGCTGCGTGGCGAACACAAAAATATCCGGCTTGGTTTCGCCGAGCATTTTCGCCGCGTCCGTATAAAGCGGGGGGTTGCCGCAAACGGCCGCCGCCGCGGCCAGCCTTTCGGTATCAAGGTCGCAAAGGCCGACGAGCTCGAAGCGCTTGTTTTCATAATGAGTTTTCGCGTGCAGCGTGCCCCGTTTGCCCGCGCCTAAAACCGCTACTTTATAGACGTTACTCATAACAACACCATCTGCTTTTTTATTTCTGAAGGGCAACCCATTCTTTCACGCAGTCGCAGACATAGGTCACTTCTTCGGATGTAATCTCGGGATAGACCGGCAGCGAAAGAACGCTTGCGGCGTGTTTCTCGGTATGGGGAAGATAGGGTTTGGGGTCGCCCGCGCCGAAGGGGAAGCCCTCCTGCTGATGGATGGCGATGGGGTAATTCGTCAGCGCCACGATGCCCTTTTCGAGCAGATAGGCCTGCAAATCGTCCCTGCCCTGCGTTTCGATGACATAGAGGTGAAAAACATGCTTATAGCCGGGGTTGACATAGGGCAGCCCGATACCGGTATCCTTGAGCTGCTCGGTATATTCCGCCGCCCTCGCGGCGCGCAGATCGCTCCATTCGTCAAGGTGCTTGAGCTTGACGCTGAGAACGGCCGCCTGGATTTCGTCGAGACGGCTGTTCCAGCCGACGCTGTGGACGGACCTTTTGATGGAACCGTGGTTCCTGAACCGCATCAGCTTTTCAACGATATCGTCGCGGTTGGTGAAGACCGCGCCGCCGTCGCCGAAGCAGCCGAGGTTTTTCGCAGTGATGAAACTGGTGCACAGCGCGTCGCTGTATTCGCCGATTTTGAAGGTGTCGCCCCTTGAGCCGAGCGCCTGCGCGGCGTCTTCGACGATAAACAGGTTGTGCTTGTCGGCAATTCTCTTGATTTCTTTCATGTCGACCGGCAGGCCGAAAAGGTGCACGGGGATAATCGCCTTGGTTTTCGGCGTGATCTTCTCTTCGATTTTGGCGAGGTCAATGTTTCTCGTTTTCGGGTCAATGTCGACAAAAACCGGGGTGGCGCCGATGAGCCAGACGGACTCCGCCGTCGCCCAGAAAGTATTGGAGGTGGTGATGACCTCGTCGCCCTTGCCGACGCCGAGAGCCAGCAGCGCGAACCAGATGGCGTCCGTGCCGGAGTTGACGGTGATGGCATGCTTCATGCCCGTATATTCCTGCAGCTCCGCCTCGAGTTTTTTGCCTTCCGCGCCGAGCGTGTAAACGCCGCTTTCAAGGACGCGGTTGATGGCGCCGTCAATTTCCGCTTTCAAATTGTGGTATTGCCTGACATGACCGTAAAAAGGTACCTTTACTTCTGCCATAAAAAACTCTCCTCCATTATATGAATATCAATGATTCTTCGCTATTCTATATGCTCGTTGCCTCAATGTCAAGCGCGTTCGGCGCCTTTTGACGCATAAATATCAAACGCTTCTCGATAAATATTCATCCGAAGAGCTTCCGATGCAAAACGGGGCAGACCGCCGCGGAAGGCCGCGGGCGTCAAAAAAGCGCCGCTTGCGGGGTATTCATACGGCGGCGCGGGTGGTATGATAGCGGTAAACGGGAGCATGAGAATCGGGATAGTTGAAGGATGATTGTGAAATGGGCGAAAAACTGAAAGTCGGCGTCTTCGGCGCCAGCCGCGGCAAGACGATGATGGACGTGCTGGCCAAGCATCCGGACGCCCGGCTGGCCGCCGTATGCGACAAATACAGGCCGCTTCTCGACGAGGTGAAAACGCTCGCCGCCGAAAACGGCATAGAGGTGGCCGTGTATGAAGATTTTGAAGACTTCTTCCGCCACGACATGGACGCCGTCGTGCTGGCCAACTACGCCAACGAACACGCGCCGTTCGCCGTTCGCCTGCTGCACTCCGGCCGGCATGTGCTCAGCGAGGTGCTCCCCTGCGAAACCATGGCGCAGGCGATCGAACTCATTGAGGCAGTGGAAAACAGCGGCAAAGTCTACGCCTATGCCGAAAACTACTGTTATATGGACCACACCTTCGAGATGTGGAGAAGGGTCGAAAACGGTGAAATCGGCGAAGTGAATTACGCCGAGGGCGAGTATGTGCACGACTGCTCGTCCATCTGGCCCCGCATCACTTACGGCGAAAGAGGCCACTGGCGCAATCAATTGTATTCCACGTTTTACTGCACCCACAGCGTCGGCCCGATACTGACCGTCACCGGCCGGCGGCCCGTGCAGGTGGTCGGCTTCGAGACCCCGCAGGACGAACGCACCCTCGCCCTGGGCGCCCTGGCGGGCGGCTGCGCGGGGATTGAAATCATTACGCTGGACAACGGGGCGATTGCCAAAAGCATCCACGGCGGGCTCAAGCGCGAGCCGGGCAGCATCAATTATCAGGTGTACGGCACCAAAGGCATGATGGAAACCGAGCGGTTTGACGCAAGCAGACTCAACGTCTATATCGAGGGCGGCAAACTCTGCGAGGGCGAACTGCAGAACGTCGCGCCGGAAAAGTTCGTCTCCCCCGAACTGGCGAAGCGTTACAGCGGGCACGGCGGCAGCGACTTTTACGCCACACACTTCTTTATCCAAAAGATTTTGGGCAGGGAGGAAGGCATCAAGTACTCCATTGATGTTTACAGGGCCGTCGATATGGGCATCTGCGGCATTCTGGCCTACCGCTCTATCCTCAACGGCAACGTTCCGGTCCAGGTGCCGAACCTGCGCAATAAGGAGGAGCGCGGCGCATATCGCCATG
Source organism: Bacillota bacterium (assembly GCA_022706685.1). Lineage (GTDB taxonomy): Bacteria > Bacillota > Clostridia > Oscillospirales > Acutalibacteraceae > UBA1447. The sequence goes on along the minus strand of JAKJCA010000035.1, from coordinate 12,711 downwards.
ACACCGCCTGCACCAACCCGGCGGTTGCGGGGGAGCAGCTGCTGCCCGCTTACCACACCGGCAACCCGGACATCCCGGACGGGGCCTATGAGCGGGTGCGGCAGCTGTGGCTGGACGGGAAGAACGCGGAATAATTATTATATTGTTATCAGAAGTAATTAAATAAGCAGGCAGAATGAAACGCTCCGACGAGAATATTGTTTTGTTGTATGAGTATAATCTTGATTAAAAAGCCTGACCCGCTTCTCTATTACTCAATTCGTAATTATTGCATTAATACTACAATGTGATATTATATTGGCAAATGAAGTAGATTAAGATAAATTCCATATATTCTATATATGAATAAAGCAAAAAGAAAGGTTAATGGTGGCGAAAATGGAAGAATATAATGACAAGATTATTGAAAAAATTCAATCAGAAGTTGATGATGATTATTCTGATGATTCATTATTTAATATAACCTCATGGGGTGCTGATTTATCCTTTCGGGAATTGATTTTAATGTATGAAGAAGATGAATTGCAGAAGCCCGAAATGCAAAGGAAATATGTTTGGGATAAAACTGAAGCTAGCAGATTCATAGAATCAATACTAATGGGATTGCCGATTCCAAGCATTTTTCTTGCTCAATCAGGTACTAAAAAATTAATCGTTGATGGCTATCAAAGAATAATGACTGTCTATGATTATGTTAAAGGAATTTTCTCTGGTGATTCGAGAATCTTTAAACTGTCTAATTCAAAAAAAATAAACGAAAGATGGCGAAATAAGGCATACGGTGAACTTTCAACCGATGATCAAAGAAAAATTAAAAGCACCACAATCCACGCCATTATTTTCGAACAGAAACACCCCAAAGATGATGATACAAGCATGTATCAAATTTTTGAGAGAATTAATACAAGCGGCCGAACACTTACTCCCCAGGAAATTCGTAACTGCGTATATCAAGGCTCGTTTAATTCACTTCTAATCGATTTAAATGAAAATAATAAGTGGCGCACTCTGTTTGGAACTCAAAATGCAGATAATAGGATGCGTGATTTAGAATATATTTTAAGATTTTTCACAATTAAATCACATGCTGTGCGATCAACTAATTCCAAACAGATTTCATTGAAAAAAGAACTGAATGAGTTTATGGGAAATAATAAAAATGCATCCGAAAGCACAATTGAAACTTTCAGAAATGACTTTGAAAGTACAATAGATGCGATTTATTGTAGCCTTGGTGAAAACGCTTTTAATAATTATTCGAAAAATAAATTCATTCGCAGGTTTCATCCAACAATATTTGATGCGATTGCAATAGCGTATTTTGATGCAATTTCAAACAGTCAAACAATATCAGCCATCTCAAAAGAAAAACATATCGCCTTGCTAACAAACGAAAAATTTCAAGAAGCAATTAGCTTCCAAACAACCGATATAGAAAATATAAGGCAAAGAATAAAATTAGCCTCTGAGCTTCTGCTGGGGTGATTTTATGAGAGATGCATTGCAGGAACAACTTCAACAATGCAAAGCAGAACTTGATAATATAGATTCTATTATTCGCTCATCTCCATTAGACAAAAATGTCCCTTATTTGACAATGTATGCCCTAATCAAATCATGTGGTACAATTGAATATGTTTTTAAATCAATTGTTGCTGATTATTTTAGCATATCGACAATTCCACAAATACATACTTATATTGATAATACTGTGCGTGAGGGTTACAGTAGTCCAAAATATGATAATATATGCAGGTTAATTAGAAAATTTGATGATAAATGGACAAAAGCTTTTAAGCAGAATATTGAAGACCACCCCAACAAGAACAAGATTATTGATTCGATCAATTCACTGGTTAATAACCGTCACCAGTTTGCACATGGGAAGAATCCGACCGTTTCGTTTAAAGAAATACAAAATTATTATTCCGATTCAGTTGAAGTTCTGAATATTCTTGATGCCGTTGTTAAATGATTATAGTCAACGGTGTGAAGTGTATGAATTCAAATTTACTTAATGTAACAATTCTAAGTGGCGTTACAAAACTTAATGCCCTTTGTTTCGTAAATTGTACAAATCTGAATTCCGCATATTTTGAAGGGGTTGCTCCGAATTGTAATTGGTTAAATTTTACCTTTTATCATCTGCGACTTAGTATTTTGGGTATATTGTCACTTAGGAACTGTCAGTTTGCCCGCAGATAACATTTGGTATAAGTTTCATATTGTAGCCTATGATTTTGAATGATATACCGTAAATGTATTAGATTATTATACGACTCGCTAAGCGTCTAATCGCTTGCATATTATAAAACAAATCATAATTTATTTGTAAAGTGAGAAATAGGAATGCAAAAAAGCAAATGGGTGTCGTTTTTCCTGTGTTTATTCCTCGGCCCGCTGGGAATCCACAAGTTCTACGAGGGCAGAATTCTGTTGGGCCTGCTGTATCTGTTTACGGGAGGGCTTTTCGGCATCGGCTGGCTGGTCGACTTGATCCTCCTGCTGTTCAAGCCGAACCCGTATTATCCGTGAACCTTTTTGCCGCTGTTGAAACGGGACGGGAATGGCCTTTGTCATCCCCGTCCCGCATATTTTTACTCCCGGCCGAATCACTTCCCGAACCACACCGAGAAGCTTGCTTCCCCGCCGTTGATAAAGCCCTCGACGGTCTTGGTATCACGCAGAAATTGAATATCGCCGATGTTTTCATACTGCTGTTCAAACAGCGTTTCGCCGCCGCAGCGGACGGTGACTTTATTTTTTTTGACCGTCACGAAAGGGTCGCTGTCTGTCAAAAGAGGCCGCGCCTCCTCCACCGGTAAAACGGTGAGCCTGCCGCCTGTCAACTTGACCTCCCGGGGAATCGAAAGCGCGCCTGCGTAATCGGCGCCGGCGTCGGGTTTCCTGCCCCAGCGGAAAAGCCAGCCGATCATAATCCGGCGGCCTTTGGCGTCCGAAAAAGTCTGCGGGGCGTAAAACTCCGGCCCCGCCTCCGGCCGGAACTCGGCCAGGGGGGTGAACTTGTTGCCGTCGAAATCGCCGGTCAGCATCACGGTCGAGTGCGTTTTGAGCCCCATCTGCGAAAACATCAAAACATATCGGCCGTTCAACTGGAAGAAATCCGGGCATTCGAACACTGCGCCGTATTGCGCGTTTTCGTAAAGGACGCCCCGGTATTCCCAGTCAAAAAGATTGTCGCTTCGATAGAGAAGGATCTTGCCGGTTTTATCCTTGCCCGAGCCGACCACCATCAGGTATTCGCCGCCGAACTTCGACACCTTCGGGTCGCGGAAATCTTTGCCGCCGTCTTCGGGATAACGGGGAATCACCGGGTTGTTTTCGTATTTCACAAAGCGGACGCCGTCCTCGCTCACCGCCGCCGACTGCGTCTGCCCCAATTCCTCACTGACGGAAGTATAGAATAAATACAGTTTGCCGTCCTTGACCACCGCGCTGCCGGACCAGCAGCCGGCGTCCTCGTCATAGGGCTGATCCGGGCAGAGGGCTATCGGCAGTTCTTCCCAGTCGACGAGGTTGTCGCTGACGGCGTGGCCCCAGTGCATCGGCCCCCAGCAGGGCGCGTGGGGAAAATGCTGAAAAAAGGCGTGGTACCGGCCCCTGAAAAAGCACAGGCCGTTGGGGTCGTTCATCCAGCCGGTTTTCGGCTCAAAGTGGTATTTCAGTCTTTCGGGCATACCGGTTCCCCCTCTTTGCCGCAGGCGGCTATTTTTGCTTGACGAGCAGCAGCACCCAGTCGGCGTCGTCCGGTTTGCCGCCGACGCGGTAACGGCCGAAGAGATCCGGTTCAATGATTTGCTGTCCGCCTTCGTATTCGCCGGTGCGCGGGTTGAACCACCGCGCGGCGTAGCGCGAGGCTTTGTCCATATTTTTGATGACGCCGGTGTAAACGGAACGGTTATAGAAATACGCCACATACACCGAGTCGCCGTCGCTCGCCAGAGAGTAATACGGTCTGCAGTCGCCGATTTGAAACAATCGGAGCAGTTTTTCAAACGGGGCGCCGCCGCTTTTGAACACCGAACGGACACTGCTCATAAAGTTATAAAAAGTATCGGGCGACGACCAGGCGCGGTCGTCAAAGCGGGGAGTCAGGTTCTGCCAGGAAACGCTGTTGAGGAAGTTTTTCATATACCCGAGCTGATACGCCGTCTCGAACTCGACGCTTTGCGGCCAGGGGACGGCTTTATCCGCCGGGGTGACGGTGTCGATGCCGTCGCGGGAGGTGGTGTCCGTATCATAGGTGCTTTGATACAGCCAGATGTCGGCGCAGCCGTAACCGTAGCCGTACATCCCGTTGAGGAAAGCCGTCCAGCCCTGAACGCGGGCGCCGAAATTCTTGGTCCACAGGTTTTCATAGCGTCCCTCGTAGTTGACGGCGACTTTGCCCCCGCCGTTGAACCAGTAATCCTTCGGCACCCCGAAATCCAGCTGGCCGTCCAGTTGCGGCGACCATTGCGCGGCGAACCAGTTGTGGCCGGGAACGCCCCGAAAAGCGGAATTGGACGCTCTGGTGGCGCCGGTGTTCTCCTGGTGCGCGGAGATGGGATGGCGGTAAGCGTCGTAGCGGCTGATCGTTTCGCAGACGAATTTGTAGGGGTTGGTTTCGGCGTCGAACTTCTCGTAAAAATCGTTGTCCGTTTCCTGCCCCAGGGTCCATAAGACCGGGTAGGCGGAATACCGCGCGACCCAGTAGCGGGTGATTTTCTCCAGATACGCCCTGTCGGCGAAAACCGGCGAAGTCATTTCGGAGGGGTAGAAAAAGCAGGCGTTGGCGTGCACCAGGCCGGCCTGCGCGATATAGCCGAACTGGCGGTCGAGATAGCGAAAACCGGCGATATCGGCTTCGCCCATGCCGTCGCTTAAATTGTACGTTGCGCCGATGGGCTCGGACTGGTAGACGGTGAAACCCTGCCGCGCGCGCCGGTCGACGATGTATTTGAAATGGGACGTTGTCTGAATATCCCCCGCGTGCGGTCCCGCGGAGTCGAGTTCCTCGCGCGCCATGCCCCAGTGGGTGTCGCCCAGGTAGAAAAACGGGGTCTTGTCGCTATAAGTGAAATAGCGCGCGCCGGTATCCGCCGTGACGAAGCCGTGCCGGTAAATCTCCAGTTCCCCCGTGTACGGCACGGCGAGGACGGCCCCGGTCCGGCCGTGCAGGCCTGCGTCCGACGGGTTAGAGCAGACGGTCTCGTAGGTCCACAGCCCTTCGCTTGTCAGCGCGAAGCGAGCCCGCCAGGTAGCGCCGCCGTCCCAGAAACAAGGGACGGTCAAGACGGTGCCGTCGCCGGCGTTGGTCAGCACGATGTCGAGCGTCACGTCGTTGAACGGGTCGGCATAGGCGACGGCGGCGGTAAAAACGCGCTCGTTGGCGAGCCATACCTCGCAGGTGCTCTTTTCGTTTATCTTTGATAAACATTGGCTTGTTATTACAGACTGGTTTGCATGCGTTGGTAGTGGCTGTAAAAATACAAGCATTGACAATATGGCTAATGCTGCTTCTAATATTTTTCTCATGTCTCGATTACCTTTATTATTATAAGCTCGAGCACAATTTCAATCTTAAAAATCACAAACTTTACTTGATGGTTACTTTGATGTTAGATTTTTTCATATTTAGACAAAGAGTTCTCTGAAAGCGGAATAGGACGCTTTTTCTTTTTTCTATACTTCAACCATGCATCATATAGTTTGTACGTCCCCGTATAATAATCACGATATGGAATTAATTCAATTTCCTGAACTGCCAAATTGTGGGTAATAATAAAAAAGTCAAATCCAAAAATAGGATCAATTTTTTTAATTGTAATAACATTTCTTTCAAATAAGCTGGCTAGATTTTCCATAAAGACAAGGTATTCTACGATTCCTTTCCTGTCATTCTCATCGATAATAACTTCTTTTCCCAAAAAGTGTAATTCAAGTTTTATGTAAAGATTGACAATCTTTTCGTTGCTACGAAACGCTTTGTATAAGTCAAAAATGAATTGGGCTTCAGCAATGTCCCTTTCGTGTTTGAAATTGTATAATAGTCCATATATCCCCAGTAATGATGCGGCGCCAGCGACTACTTTTGTCAAGTTGTCAATTTTAAAAGAGCAATAAATGAAACCAATGAATAATATTGAAACGAATATAATAAGAATAATACTTTTTCTTTTCATGGATTTTCCTCCAAATATAAATTTTATTATTATGATATTGACCAGACTATAAATGACATTATTTTGAAAGAGATGATAGGGTTCGTGATAATTCTCAGTACGTTGCCGTGCGCAAATGACCGGGAAGGGAACCGACGACTATGATTTTTCTACATTCATCAAACAGAAAGTAGATCCTCAGTAGCTTTTCATTGTCGACGCCGACCTTCAGGTGCCGGTCCAGCACGCTGTCGATGGGTTTGCCTTTGAACCCGATAAAATATTTAATCTTATAATGCTGCGGGTACATGGCGACGCTCATGTCGCTGTTGCCCGTGACTTCGAAAGGCCGGTTGTATTTTTTGCTGCAGCGCAGTTTGAGCGTTTCGCCGTCGACGGTCCCGAGCAGGAAATCCCTGTAATCCGTCGCGAGGTACTCCAGCGCGTCGCACAGCAGTTTCACGTCGACCGAATTGGGGGCCGCGTCCTCAAGGAGTTCCCGGGCGCGTTTGTGAAAAACGAGGCGCCCCTCAAACTCCTTTTCCGCCCAGGCGGGAACGAGGTCCTTCTCCTCGGGCCGGGCGAGCACCCGGCGAAGGCGCGCGGCTTCCGCCTTCTCTTCGGCGAGTTGTTTTTCCCATTCGGCGCGCTGCAGTTGGGCATCCTGCCTGAAAAGGGCGTTCGCATCGTTGAGCTGCCCGATTTCTTCGGCAAGCCGTTTGATTTTCGCGTCCTTCGCGGCGGCTTCTTCTTTCAGGAGACGGATTTCCTCCGCATGACTGTCGGCGGTTTCCTCGATTTGCCTGCGGAAAGAACGGATAATCTCTTCTTTTTCCTGGCGCAGCATTTCAGCGTTGGCCCTGCGGATCGACAGGGCTTTGTCAAAAAACAGCGCTTTGCCGAAGGCGACGGTTTTGCGCTTTAAATAAGAGCGCACCGCCTCGTCAAGGAGGTTTTGCGTTTCGAGCCGGCCCTGTTCGCCGCCGCGCGCCGGGAAAACCCGTATCTCGCCGCCGGACGCTTTCGGCCCGGCAAGAACGGCGGCCGCGCCTTCCAGCCCGATGCCCGTCATCTGGCCGAAAACCGCGGCTTGCGAAGGGGGCACCAGAAAAAACTGGGCGTACGCCATGCAAGATTTCGCCAGGCTTTCGGCATCAAGCAGCGGCGGCTGCGCAGGCGTTGCGGCCGGCGCCGGGGGGCGGGGCGGGGCGCCTATGGGCGGCAGCAACCCTCCGGCGGCGATTTTCAGAGCGATTTCCTTCGGGTCGGGGCTCGGGCCGGCCACCGGGGCGCCTTCCGGGATCAGCACGGCGGGCAGAGAGGTGAGGCGGTCGTTTCGCCAGGCCAGAAAGCGGCGGATCGCGGCCGCGCTGTCAAGGCGGTGCGCGGCCGGTTGAATCTCGTAATCGCCGTGCCTGAGCCCCACGTCCGGATTCGCCGCAAGTTTTTTGATCAATCCGAGCCGGAAAACCTCGCACGGCGCGGCGGAGCCGGGCGGCTCGTGCACGGTCGTCTGAAAGGCGCATTCGACAACGTTGTTCACCACCCGGAAAGCCACGTCGGTTTGGAACAGCCGGCCGGGAACCGGCGGCCTTTTGGCCGAGCCGTCCTCGTTTTTCGTTCTCTGGTCGGGTTCCGTCAGGCGGAAAGCCCAGATACGGTCGGCGGGCAGCCAAACCGCCTTGGCCTTGCAGCCGTCGTCGAAATCAAAATCCCGTAAATCGTCGAGAGAGCATTTTTGATGGCAGGAAGGTTCGGGGAGACGGAATTCAGGCGGCACGCTGCGTTCGCGGAAACGCTCGCGCAGCCAGCGCATGGTTTCGAGCACGGCGATTTTCAGCACCGTTTCCGGGTCCGGGCGGGAAACCCCGGCCAGGGCGTACAGCTGGTAGGTTGGATAGCTGTCGCCGGGCGGCAGGCTGATCGGTTTTGCCGCGCGCTCTTTTTCCGCCAAAACGCCTTCCCCTTTCCGATGGCCGTTTTGTTTACTATAGAACATCGGGCCTTGTTTTTCAAGCCGGGGCAGCCGTTGCGCTGCTTGACTTTTCAATCGAATCATTGTATAAAGGAAACAGCGGAATATCGGGCAATACGCATCTAATGATGAGGAGGTTGAATGATGTCGGACAAGGTTTATGAACCCCACAAATCATCGATCGGCAATGTTGACGCGAATCTCATTGCGGCCGGCTGCTACGGCGCGGCGATTATCCTGAGTTTTATCCCTTTCGCCAGCTGGATTGCATGGGCGGCTCCCCTCGTGGTCTACTTTATCGAGAAAAAGAGCCTGCTGATTAAATTCCATTCCGTCCAGGCGCTGGTGCTCAACGCAATCGGTTCCCTGCTTTTCCTGGTTCTTTTCATTGTGCGTAAAATCGTTTACAGCGCCATTTATCCCAGCAGCTACGACTGGACAGATTACTGGAACGGAACCAGCAATTATTACCGTGACATCAGAACGGCAGCGACCGTTTCCACCATTTTTATCATCGTCACTTACATCATCGCGCTGGGCCTCGCCGCCCTGCAGATCATCGCGGCGCTGAAGGCCTACAAGTACACCGAGTTCAAGATTCCGGTCGTCGGCGGTATCGCCGCGAAAATCTCCGAGAAACTCAGCAAGGTCAACTTCGGCGCGGACGCCGCTCCTCCCGCCTATACGCCTCCCGCGCAGCCGTATCAGCCGCCGACACAACCCTATCAGGCGCCTGCGCAGCCTTATCAACCGCCGGCGCAGCCCTACCAGGCCCCGGCAGCGCCTGTTTACACCCCGCCTCCTCCGCCGCCCGCGCCCGAGGCAACCGCTTATACTCCGCCGCCGCCCGCGCCCGAGGCGCCTCAACAGACGCAGGCTCCTGCGGGAGCGCCTGCGGTCTGCCCCTCCTGCGGAACGGCCCTGCCGCCCGGCGCGGCCTTCTGCGGAGGCTGCGGCAACAAGATCGGCTGACCCCTTCTCCGCGTTTTTGTAAAATAAAAGCAACGCCGCTTATCCCTGCGGACGGATAGGCGGCGTTTTACTGCGTACCGGCGGATTCCTATTCGAAAAACACCGGATTGGTAAAGCAATAGGCAAAGGGCGGAACCGGAATGTCTTTGTCGAGCGGCATCAGTTTGGCGACGATCTTTTTATAGATGAGTTTGGCGATACCCTTGTATTCATACAGCACCTCGGCGCGCACGAAGCCTTTCCCGGGCACTTCGAAAGATGCCTCGTGCGTGCCGGACTTCTTGGCCTGCCAGCGGTAAATCACCGTGTCGTTGTGATACACCTCGACGCGGTGGCCGACTTTGAGCTTTTCGACCCTGATATGGGCCCGGATGCCCGGCTCCCACGCGACGGTCTGCCCCGCGTACGCGCCGTTCGAGGTCAGGTAGAGCATGGTCCTGTTCGGGCCCTGCGTGACGAAGCAGTTGCCGTTTTTCAGCGCGCGCATGATATCTTCCTGGCTGTTGGACTTGGCCAGGCAGACGGTCGTGGGGTTGCCGACCAGGCGGGTGATATGATAATGGTCCCGGTGGTAATCGCTGCCACCGACGGCAGTCAGCCGGCGGCCGCGCAGCAGTTCGCCGTGCCACCAGCGCAGGTTGGTCATGTCGTCGATGTGCATCGGCGCGTTCCACACCTCGACGCAGTCGAAATCAAAATCGTCCAGCGGCATGTGCCAGCCGCACTTTTTACAGAAAGGATGATTGACCGAAATGAGGGCGCCCGCTTCCCGGGCTTCCGCGATCACGGCTTTGTAATCGTTGGGTGTTTCCAGCTTATAAGGCGCCTTGAAAGGCAGCGACGCGCCCCAGAGGTTGAGATGGCCGGGCTTGGCCGTGATTTCCTCGCCCTGCATGACCTGAAAGCCGCCGACGCGGTACGGCACCTCCACCGTGCTGAAATTATGGTCGGTGATAATCGCCCAGTCGAGGCCCCTGTCGATGCACTCCTCGACGAGCTGGTCGCGCGTCAGATTGCCGTCGCTGTTGGTGGTGTGCAGGTGGGTGTCGCCTTTGAACCATTGCCTTTGTTCTTCCATGGAAGCCTCCCGTGCCCGGCAGTTTGGGCAGCCGTTCTGCGTTTGATTTTACACGATTGGAGCCGGGCTTTATTGCGATTAACTCATTATGCCGTGCGGTTTTTATTTTTCGCACGGCCAATAAAAAAGAAATCCGCGCCGTGGGCCAACGGCGCGGAGGGTAAACATGCGTTTTATTCGATGTTGATGGCGATGGAGGTATCCTTCTTCTCTTTCTTGGGAACGGTGATGGTGAGAACACCGTCCTCGAGTTTTGCCTTCACGGCGCCTTCATCGGCATCGGCCAGATAGATGTTTCTTTGCATCGAGCAGCAGACTCTTTCGCGGTGGACGTAGTTCTTGTTTTCCTCCTCGGTTTTTTCCTCGCGGTTGACGGAGATTTGCAGCCTGCCTTCCTCCATGGAAAGGTTCAGTTCCTCTTTTTTGACCCCGGGGAGATCGGCGGTCACGGTGTAGGCCTTTTCGTCCTCTTTGACATCGAGTTTAAATGTGTCGCTGCCGAGACTCCTGCGCAGCGGCCAGCCGTCTGCAAAAAAGTCATCAAGCATGTTGTAGAAATCGCCGAAACCGACATTGGCCAACTCGGATCTTTTCCTGTTGAAGGGAACGAGTCCTGACATGATCAACAACTCCTTTACGTCATTTTTTGGCTCGTTAGCACTCTCGGCCCGCGAGTGCTAATTGCATCATTATTATGTCACCGGAAACCGTATTTGTCAAGCGCCGAGGCGCGAATTCAAAAAAGTTTTACACATTTAACACCGCGTTCAAAAGTTCCGCGCCCGTCCGCGGTTTGACAAAGCCATCGCCATACTGCTATTGTATTGCCGTATCGCGCAGGCAGAACAGGAGGTGGATAAACTGGCCGAAAACGGCGGTTTTGCCGACAGAAAATACGTCGGCTACAAGGAAACGGTCCTCTACGGGATTGCCAATTCCGGGCAGACATTCGGCTACGGCATCATCACCTCTTATCTGAGTTTTTTCTACGTCAACGTGTTCGGCATCCCTGCTCCAGCCGTGGCGGCAATGATTGCCGTCGTCGGCATCTGGGACACCTTCAACGACCCGCTGATGGGTTCGCTGATTGACAAAACGCGGACGCGTTACGGCAAACTGCGGCCTTATTTATACCTGGTGCCGGTTCCGCTGGGCGTTGCCACGGCCGTTATGTTCGCGGGGCCTTTGATGATTACGGACCCGTACCGCGTTACCGCGAAAATCGTGTTCATGTATGTTTCCTACATCATTTGGGAGTTTTTCTATACCATCGGGGACGTGCCGTTTTGGGGGATGTCCGCCGCCGTCTCGCCGAATCCGCGGGACAGGACGTCCGTCATCACCTCCGCCCGCCTGATATCAAGTCTGGGCGGGCTGGGCAGCATCGCGCTGACCGTCATGATCGACCTGAGCAACAAAGGCTACATCGGCCTGAACCTGCAGCAGGTTTTCGCAGTGATGGGCTGCGTCGCCGGCGTCATGGTGATGTGCGTATTCAGCCTTTCGGGGTTTTTTGTCAAAGAGCGGGTCGTCCAGTCCATCGAGGAACCGGGCGTGCTGCAAAGTTTCGCCTATATGTTCCGCAACAAACCCCTGGCGCTGATTATCCTTGCCAACGTACTGGGTTCCTTCGGGGGCATCGCGGGTATATTCAGCAACTACTATTTCATCGACGTGCTGGGCACTGCCTCGGCCAACCTGATTATCGGCATCCCCGGCGTCATCGTGGGCTTCATTTCATTTTTCATCATCGGCAAAGTCAAGTCGCGGCTCAACAACAAACAGATTATTTATTTCATCAACCTTTACGGCAAGGCGCTGTCCATCGCGACGTTTTTCATCTGCCTGGGCAACACGCAGAATTTAAGGTTCATGATACCCGCCCTGATGGTTAAGAACACGCTCGGCGCGATTACCGGCGGCATCGGCAGCGTCGTGCCGACGGAAATGATCGGCGACACGGTCGACTATATGGAATGGACGACGGGCAAGCGCAGCGAGGGAATGAGTTTTTCGGTGCTCACCTTTGTGGGCAAATTCACCGGTTCCGCCTCGCGGTCGCTGGGCACCGCGCTGCTGCCGCTCATCGGCTACCGCGTGGTCAACGGCAAAGCCGTCATGGCCGGCGGGCCTTTCGGCATCGGCACCAAAAACTGGATCTGGGCTTTTTATACCATCATCCCGGACCTGCTGGGCCTGCTTTCGCTGGTCCCGTACTTTTTCTACGACCTGGTAGGGGAAAAGCACGCGCGCATGATGCGCGAGCTTGCCGACAGGCGCGAAAAACTGGCGGAGCAGGTCACTTCGGACAACCGGTAATGAGCGCCGGAAAAGCCGATACCGTCTTCGCCGGGCGAAGGCGTTTTTTTACCGTTACAAAGAAAGCGTAAAAAATGGGCGCGTTGCAAAACGATAATGTTTTGCAGCGCGCTTTTTTCACTTGGTATGGCGGAAATGTGCGTTAGCACAAGCTATTCAAGTTAAGAATTGTGGAAAACTACAGACGCAAAGCGGGCCTCCGG
>JAKJCA010000086.1 GCA_022706685.1 Bacillota bacterium | reverse complement strand
CCTCCGCGCCGGCCGACAACGGCTTCGTTACCTGCCGGGTGACCGCCACGGGTATCGAGCCCGGCGGCGTTTATTACTACGCCTACGGCGCGGGCAGGCGGCTGTATGGCCCCTTCGTGTACCGGTCGCCTGCGCCCGGCCCGCTGACTTTCCTGTATGTCAACGACCTGCACGCGGGTTTCGACCCGGCGGACGACACCGTCGGCCGCGACAAGGCCTATAAAATCCACAGCGTATTCGCCGAGGCGGTCGGGGAAAACCCGGACACCGCTTTCATCGTCGCCGGCGGGGACCAGACCGACAGCGGCCAACGGGCGGAGGAATGGAACGCCCTGCTCGCCACGCCTGTCCTGCGCAGCATACCGATTGCGTTCGCCATCGGCAACCACGATAAAAAAGGCGTGATGCAGAAGTACTACCTCAACAATCCCAACGAGTTCGACGCCGCGCTGCCCAGCCCCGTAGGGAAGACCTACTGGTTCCGTTACGGAGACGTTCTCTTCCTGATATTCGACTCCACCAACGCCAACGCCACGGACCACATCCGTTTCGCCGAAGAGGCCGTCAACCAAAACCTCGACGCGAAGTGGCGCATCGGCGTGCTGCACAACGACATGAACGGCCCGGCCTTCGGTTTTCTGGACCTTGACAACAACCTGATCCGGACCGTCTACACGACCATCTTCGACAGGGCGGACCTCGACGTCGTGCTCATCGGCCACAGCCACATTTACGGCCGCTCGCATTTCCTGAAAGGCAACCGCATCGTCGGCAGTGGTTTCGGCGCCGGCGCCAAAGACCCCGACGGCACCGCTTATATCTCCATGAGCGCGGTTAACAACGTCGCCTCGGCCACGCTGCCGTGGCAGAACGTCTGGACAGCCAAACGCTGCCGCGACGACATCACGACCTATTCGGTATTCCGGATCGCGGGCGATACGCTCGATTTCAAGGCGTTCTATGCCGGCGGCGGGCAGTGCGACCGTTTTCAAATCACCAAAACCGACCCGGGCGGCCGCCCCTTCGTCAAGCCGGCCGGAATCGACTTTTACAAAATCGTGCAGTTCGGCGGCCTGATTTACGCGCTGGTCGACGCGGCGAACCGGGCGCAGAATTAAAATGGCGGCGTATACGGTTGTTTTGCAGCCGGAACACCTGCCCCGACTGTCGCTGTTCGCCGTGTGCAGGCACGCCCCCGGCGTGCAGCAATCAGGCGACGGGAGCGGAGAATGACGCAACCGGCGTCATTCGGCAGACCTGTTATATCGCGCAGAGGCGGCCAGCAAGATTTTCACCGGATATTTGTGCGTTGTGCCGTTTTCCGAGGCCTGCGCCGCCCTTGGAAAAACCGTTTTAATGGCTTCATTGACAGCGGGCTTCCCAAACTTTACAATTCGCTCATAACGCGCTTATCCGGGAACCCCCGGCGGGTTAAAAACATCGGCGGCATAGAGGCGGCGGCCATGGGTAAAACGGCTTATACGGAGAGAATTCCCTCCATCGACTGTTTCAGGGGCTTCACCATCATGCTGATGGTAACTGTGAATTACCTGGCGGGCATCAACATCGTCCCGGCGGCCCTCAAGCATGCCAGTGAAATCCTCAGCCAGACCTCCGGACTGAACTTTACCGTCACCGACCTGGTGGCGCCGTCGTTTATGTTCATCATCGGCATCACCTACAAGCTGTCTTTCGAAAAGCGGGTGGAAAAAAACGGGTTTTCAGCCACCTGTTACGATTTTGCGACGCGTTACCTTGCCATCGCGGGCATGGGAGCTTTTTTCACCGGTGCATCCGCCCTTGTGGAACCGAAAGAGGCCGTCGGCGCCTGGGGCGTGCTCGAGGCCATCGGCGCTGCAGGTCTGATTGCCCTGGCCTTTGTCCGCACCGGCACGGCTGTGCGGTTCATCGCCGGGCTCGCCCTGCTCGGCGGCTGGCAGGCGCTGCTGGAAAAGGTTCTGGATGTTGCCAAAGTGGCATCCTCAGCCCAGGGCGGAATCACGGCAATTATGTCCTGGGGCGGACTGATGCTCATCGCCACGGCGATGGGCGATATCTTTATCAAAGCGAAAGGTTACAAGCTGCCGTTCGCGGCAATCGGTGCGGCGCTGCTGGGGGGCGGACTGATAATGTCGCTGTTTTTCACGGCAAGCAAACACCGCGTCTCCGCGAGCTATGTGCTCATCAGTCTGGGCATCGGTTCGTTGTGCCTGTTCGCCTTTCATGTGTTTTTAACGCTGACAAAACTGCGGCTGGAACCGCTTCGCTGGTGGGGTAAAAACCCGCTGTTGCTGTATCTGATCCACATGGGCCTGCTTGGGATTACCTTTATCCCCGGCAACGAAGGCTGGTATGTCAACGCACCCCCGTGGTCGGCCGCGCTGCAGGCAGCCGCGTTCGTCGGCGTTTTGTTTATCATCGCCTGGCTGCTCGACAAAAAGCGCGTCTATTTCAAAATCTGAGCGCACACGGCAGGAGGGCGGCCCACAGGCGGGCCGCCCTCTTTTTACCGCGGCGCCCGCCCCGCCGGTTTCAGCCTTCCGGCCAGAGGAGCCAGACGTTCTGGCGGTGGTCGTAACAAATCACGAGCAGGCCGTCCGCGGTTTCGCAGCGGAAGACGTTGCCCGCCCTGCCCCGGATGGTCTCGAAGGGTTTGACCGACAGTACCTTGACGACGGCTACCGCGCGGCCGTCGGGCAGGACGACGCTGCGCGGCGTCACCCAGCCGTCGGGGGCGAAATCGGCGTTGCAGCCGACCGGTATCTCCTTTTTTTTCACGCGCCGTCTCTCCTTTTGAAATACTTTCACGAGGTTATTTGACGAATACGGCCTGCGCGCCGAGGCCGGTGCGGGCGCTTGCGTCGACGTTCACCGACACCGAGGAACCGCCGGCGGAACAGGTTACGTTCGCGTCCTTTTCCGCAAGCGTCCAGCCGGCGGCCTCCACGTCGACGCGGATGCTGCCGCGCTCCTGCGCCGGGTCGCAGACGGTCAGGGCCAGCGTGTTTTCCGTCGTTTTCTTGATGACGATACAGGCGCCGTCCACGGCGACGCCGTCGAAGGCGCCCGCACGGTGGAACACGTAGCCGGTCACGCCGAGCCGTTTGTCGCGGACCGCCTGCACGGCGGCGAAGTTCGCGAGGATTTCGATATCCGGGTCCGCGGCGTAGGCGGCGACGCTTTCCGGCGAGGCCGCCGGCAGGACGGCGTAGGCATAGGAGGCGCCGTCGAAATCTTTGCCGTGGTCCAGCCAAAGTTCCACAAACTCCGGGCCCGGTTTGACCCGGCGGAAGTTGACGGCCGTATCGCCGGGCAGATAGATGCCGCCGAGGCCGCCGATATAGAGCGTTTTCGCGCCGTCGAGCACCCCGCTCTCCCCCGCGACGGGGACCCCGTCGGCCATGAAGGCCGCGCCGGGCTTGAGGATGCGGTTTTCGATGATTGTCTCGGCGCCGTAAGCGTCATGGCAGACGATGTCGGCGCCCAGGGCGACGATTTCGCCGTCAAAGAGGAACCACGCCTTTTTGGCTTTGAGCGTGCTGGGGAACTCGCTGGTCACGCCGAGCAGCTGCATGGCGGCGACGGCGCAGTCCCCCTGCGCCGCGCCGCCCGCAAAGGGCGTGTCGGGCAGGCATTTGAGGGTAATGTTCATATCCTTGCGTTCGCGCGTGGTCACCGTGGTGCCGGGCATGCGGTAAAAGTTGACGCTGCGCCAGTAATCGATGCCGAAGTCGAGCGGCGAGGTCTGGACATACAGCATGCCGTCGCCCGTGTACCAGCCCTTGCCGTTCTCGCCGTTGATGGCCTCGTATTTCGCGATGCGCCGCGACGCCATGGAAATGCCGACGGAATAAGTCTCGGCCAGTTTCGACACGCGGTCCATCTTCGGGAACGCTTTGGCGACGCGCGGGGCCTCCATCGCGGGAACGGACGCGTCCGCCGCCAGCGCCTTGAACAGGCAGTAGTCGTACAGCCCCGACGCCGCGTCGTAGCGTTCGGCGTTGCACGCGTAATAGTATTTGACCGCCGAGGCGAGCTTCCGCGCGGTGGCGGGTTCGGCGTATTTCGTCATGCGCAGCATCCCGGCGACGGCGTTGTAGCCGATGCCGATATCGTCGACGGCGCGCACGATGTTCCTGCCGCGCACCATGCCCGGCAGCCCTCCCCGGAACATCAACGGCATAAACGAATCGAAGGCCCAGCGGGCCTGCGCCGCGGTCCATTCGGCCGGCACGGCGAAAAAGGTGGAGTCGAGCGCGAGGATCACTCGCGAGAGCCCCTCGAGCATAATCGTGCCGTAGCCGCCCTGGTAGGGAATGTCGACGTGCATCACATAGGAGCCGTCCGCGTAAAAACCGTCGCCCGTTTCGACAAAGGGGAACACCTCGCCGAGTTTGCGCACCGAGCGGACGATGCGCCTTCCGTCCTGCTGCAGAGCCGCCGCGCCGATGGCGATATAGGCGGCGTCAACGAGGTTGGCGGAGGTCCTTTCGGGCAGGGGGACGAAACGGTTGACGGGGACGAGGTAACGGTCGATTACGTCCCGCGGAACCGACGCCTCGATAAGCGTCAGCGTCCCGACGAGATAGGTGGGCGAGCCGATCTCCCAATCCCACCAGTTGCCGAATTTGTTGGCGTCGCAGGCCAGGGGGCCGTAGACGTTCCGGTACATCCATTCCAGCGCGTAGAGGATGTCCCGCAGCAGGGTTTCGTCGCCGTAAGCGTCGCCCCCGCGGCAGGCGTAGGCCTTCGCCATGGCGAGGATGTTCGCGTAAACACGCGTGATGTCGGAGGAAACGGTGATTTTTTCCACGCCGAGCCAGGGCGCTTTCCCGTCCTTGACCAGCGCCGCCTGGCGGTCGCGGCCCCACGCCGCCATGCCGGCGATTTTCGACGCGGCGGCGGGGTCGCCCGCGTCGGCCTCATCGGGGCCCGTCAGCAACTGCGCGTAAACGCTTTTGATGTGCGCGTAATCATCGGGCGTCACGCCGCTCAAATCAATCAGCCACCCTCCCGAAAAGAAAGATAAGACCGCCATCGCCAGCGACAGGAACCATGCCGCGACGGCGTTGAGAATGTATTTGATGTTCGTGATTTGCGACATACCGCGCCCCTCCGCCATGCCGGATTTTGATAAAACCAGTATAGCCAAAAGGGCCGGCTTTGGCAATCGGCGGCGGACGGGAAAGCGCCCCGGAACCTTTCGACCGCGGGGCGCTTGTTGTGAGCTTGTATCAGAGGGCCATGATCGCCCGGACGGCCTCCCGTGTGGAGCCGAGCGGGAACAGTTCGAAGCCGACGCGGCCCGTATAACCCACCGCCTCCAGGCAGGCGAACACGTTTTTGAAGTTGATTTCGCCGGTCCCCGGCTCGTGGCGGCCCGGCGCGTCGGCGATATGGACGTGGCCGATCAGGCCGGCGTAAGCGGCGATATGGTCGCACAGGCTGCCTTCGTTGAGCTGCATGTGATAGACGTCGTAGAGGATTTTCAGTTTCGGCGAGGCGACGAGGCGGCACATTTCCGCTGCGTCGCGCGTCGTTTTGAGGAAATTACCGATATGGTCGGTGGTGACGTTGAGCGCCTCGAGGTTCATCGCGACGCCGCTCGCCTCGGCGATTTTCGCGCATTCGAGCAGCGTGCCGAACATCGCGCAGGTTTTCAGCGTATCCGAAAGATGCGCGTAATGCTCGATCACCACGCCGCCCTCGCCCAGAGCGTTGGAGTGGATGGTGACGCTCGGCGCCCCCAGCCGCAGCGCCGCATCGACGGAACGCCGCAGGAAATCCAGGTACGGCTGCTTGTGCGCCGGGTCGACCATCGAATAACCGGCGTCGCCGTTGAAACCGCTGATGCCTATGCCGGCGGCCTGCGCCGCGGCTTTGACGGCGGCGAGGTCTTTGTCCGTCCAGCTCCAGAACTCGACGAATTCAAAACCGTCGTCGGCCGCCGCTTTGAAACGCTCCAGGAACGGGATTTCGGTATAAAGGCATTCGATACAGGCGGACTTTTGGAACTTCATTCGAACATCCCCTTTTTCGTTCATGGCGGGCTTTGCGCCACAGAAAATATACCGCAACGCCGCCCGGGGGTCA
>JAKJCA010000034.1 GCA_022706685.1 Bacillota bacterium | reverse complement strand
CCTGCCGTATGCGCGCAGGATGCCGCTCGGGGAGGCGGAGAACGCCTTAAACGCCCTCAAGGGCGCAGGCAGCATCAACCTTTCAGGCAGGCGACTGGAATATCTTGCCGGCGTCGTTGAAGCGCACCGCAGCGGACGCCCGCCTCGGGAATATTTCGCCTTTCCGCAGACGATTGTGAAAATCGGCCCCGCCGTTTTGGTTCCCTTCCCCTTCGAGTTCTTTTCCGAGATTGCCCTGCGCCTGCGGCAATACAGCCCCTTTGCGCATATGCTTTGCCTCGGCTGCGCGAACGGCAATTTCGGTTACCTGCCGTCACGCGCCGAGTTGTGCCGGGGCGGGTACGAAATCGAGATGTTCCGCACTTCGGGCGACCAGACGCTCGCCGACGACGCGGACGACCATATCATCGCCGAAAATCTGAGAATAGCGGAGGCGCTTGCATGTACCGAATAGGCATGGAAGAAATTGAGGCCCTCAAAAGGGTCGTTGAGTCGCGCGACCTTTTTAAAATCAACAGCGGCCTGCGCGAGACCTATCACTGCGAACAGGAAATGCGCGAAAAATTCGGCTGCGACTACGCCGTCTTGATGACCTCCGGGGCGGCCGCGCTGACCGCGGGCCTCGTCGGCATGGGTATCGGCCCCGGCGACGAGGTTATCGTCCCGGCTTATACCTACATCGCATCGGCCATGGCGGTCCTCGCGGCGGGAGCGATTCCGGTTATCGCCGAAATCGACGAAACGCTGACGCTGGACCCGGAAGACGCGGGAAAAAAGATCAGCCGCTATACCAAAGCGATCATGCCCGTCCATATTCAGGGTTTTCCCTGCGATATGGAGCGGCTTGGGGCCGTCGCCGCGAGACACGGCATACAAATCCTCGAGGACGCCAGCCAGGCGGACGGCGGCTCTTACCGTGGACGGCGGCTCGGCGCCGTCGGCGACGCGGGCGCGCTGAGTTTCAACCAGTTCAAAATTATCACTGCCGGCGAGGGCGGCGCCCTGCTGACGAGCAGCCGCCAGCTTTTCGAGCGCGCGTTCATTTACCACGACAGCAGCGCCGTCGCCTTTTTCGGCGGCCAATTGGATGATATCTCCGAACCGCAGTTTTGCGGCAACGAATACAGGACCAACGAACTCGCCGCCGCTGTGCTGCGCGAACAGCTGAAAAAGCTCGACGGCATTCTCGCCGACCTGCGGCGCAACAAAAAGGCGCTGATGACCGCTCTCGCGGATGATTTCAATTTCATTCCATCCAACGACATCGAAGGCGACTGCGGCACCACGGCGGCCTTCGCTTTCGGCAGCGAGAGCGAGGCCAGGCGATTCGCGGTTGCGGACGGCGTCAAGGGGACCCTGCCCATCGACACCGGCAAACACGTCTATACCCACTGGACGCCCGTCCTTGAGAAGCGCGGCGCCCTTCATCCACTGGCGGACCCCTTCAAAATGGAAGCGAATAAAAACCTCAACCACCGCTATGCGGCCGATATGTGCCCGAAGACGCTCGACATCCTCTCAAGAACCGTCTATATCGGGGTAAACCCCGACTGGACCCCGGCGGATATCGATAAGGTCGCCGCCGCCTGCCGCGCCGCGCTGCGCTGAGGGTTCTCCTATGGTCACCATCCGTGAAGCCGAACAGATGCTCGATGAAATTGCCGAGAGCCTGCCCGAAGAGATTTTCAGGCATCTCAACGGTGGCGTCAGCCTCAGCCCGCTTTCCATGTTGAGCCCTCACGCCGTCGACAACGATCTGTATATTCTCGGCGAATATTTCAGCGGCGGCGTCCTCGGGCGCTACATCGTCATCTACTACGGCTCGTTCGTCCGGACGTTCGGCAATATCCCGCCGGAAATGTTCAAACAGGAACTGGCCCGCACGCTCAAGCACGAGTTGACCCATCACCTCGAGTCCCTCGCGGGGGAGAAGGACCTGGAAATCGAGGATGCCGAGCAGTTGTGGGACTATCTGTCCGGCAAAGGCGAATGACACGGCGCGAAGGTCGGGATTGATTGCGCGGCGCCGGTTCGTGGACATCCTTTATGCGGGATGTTATAATTCTGATCAGAACGCAAAGGGAGATGATCGCTTGTTTATCGACGATAAAATATGGATCGCGCAGGGCGAACAGCCCGTTTACCTGCTGCCCAAAATGGCCAACCGCCACGGCCTTATCGCCGGCGCGACCGGTACGGGCAAGACGACCACGCTCAAAGCGATGGCGGAGTCGTTCAGCGACATGGGCGTCCCCGTTTTTCTCGCGGATATCAAGGGCGACCTCGCGAGCCTCGCCGTGGCGGGCAGCGACAACCCCAAAACGCTCGAACGGCTCATACTGCTGGGCATCGAAAAGCACAACTATCACGCGTTCCCCGTCAGGTTCTGGGACCTGTTCGGCGAGGGCGGGCACCCGGTCCGCACCACCGTGTCCGAAATGGGGCCGCTGCTTATCGCGCGCCTTCTGGGCTTAAGTGACGCGCAGGAGGGCGTGCTCAACATCATTTTCCGCATCGCCGACGACCGCGGCATGCTGCTGCTCGACCTCAAAGACCTGCGCGCCATGGTGCGTTATGTCGGCGACCACGCCAAAGAGTTTACCTTTGAATACGGCAACATCGCCGCGCAAAGCGCCGGAGCTATCCAGCGCAGCCTGCTGTCGCTCGAGGACCAAGGCGGCGAGTTTTTCTTCGGCGAGCCGGCGCTCGACATTTTCGACTGGATGAAGACGGACACCGACGGCAGGGGTTTCATCAATATCCTGCACTGCGTCAAACTTTACCAAATGCCCGCGATCTACTCGACCTTCCTGCTGTGGATGCTTTCCGAACTGTTCGAGGCGCTGCCCGAAGCGGGGGACCCCGACAAACCCAAACTCGTGTTCTTTTTCGACGAGGCGCACCTGCTGTTTGACGAGGCGCCCAAAGCGCTGCTCGACAAGGTCGAGCAGGTGGTGCGCCTGGTGCGTTCCAAAGGCGTCGGCGTCTATTTCATCACGCAGAACCCGGCGGACCTTCCGCCCAACGTGCTCGGCCAGTTGGGCAACCGCGTGCAGCACGCCCTGCGCGGCTTTACCCCCGTCGAACAGCGTCAAATCCGCGCCGCTGCGCAGACGTTCCGTCCCAACCCGAAAATCGATACCGAAAAAGTCCTTACCGAACTGGCCACGGGCGAGGCGCTTGTTTCCTGCCTGGACGCGGACGGCCGGCCCGGCATCGTCGAGAGGGGATACATCGTCACGCCGCACAGTATGTTCGGCACCATCGACGACGGCCTTCGCAGGCAGCTCATCGCCGCGTCGCCTATGGGCGGCAAGTATGACAGGGAAATCGACCGCGAGTCCGCCTATGAGATTTTGACCGCCAAGGTCAAACAGGAGGCGGCGGCGCAGCAGGCGCAACAGGCCGAGGAGCAGCGGCAGAAAGAAATGCAGGCGCAGCGCAAGGAATACGAACGGCAGCAAAAAGAACAGGCGCGCCTGCAAAGGGAACGCGATGCCGCCATGCGCCGCGCTTACGGGGGTACCGGCCGCAGGCGCAAATCGCCGCTCGAGCAAATGGGCAACACCGCCCTCAATACCATCGGCAGGGAGTTGGGCAGGTCTGTTATCCGGGGTATCCTCGGCTCGCTGAGGCGGTAACTCGGCTATAAAACGAACAAAGCGCCCCGTTTCGGCGGGGCGCTTTGCCGGCGAAAAGGGCGATTCCAATTCTCATATTTCCCATATTGATACCTTTATGGCTAAGCGGTTCGCCATAATATTTATATCTACCGGCGCAATAGGTAATTTGCGGTTACCTTCACTTTGCGTTTGTTGAGTTAAACCGTTCACCTTTTTTAATAGCGTCGCTGATCTGCACGCCGAAGAACCACTTGATCGAAATCAGCCTCCCGAAAAGTTCGGGCTGTCCGCCGCGCGGTTGCAAACGGGCGGTGTCTCGGGTATAATTTTCTTACACAGCCCGGTGTTTTCTGCAAGGTATCAAACCGGAATCATCCGCGCCGCGTGAGTTTGGCGTGAACGGAGGATGTTATGAAACATTTCAAACGCCTGTTGTCCCTTTCGCTGGCCTTCCTTCTTGTGGCAACCTGTACGGGTCTCGCTTTCGCCCCACAAAAAGCGCTCCCGGTTGAAAGCCCCGCTTCTTCGGCCGCTGCTCCACCGGCGCCTGCAGCGGAAAAGACGGCACAGCCCTCTGCGCGTCCCGCCGCGCCGGTTGATACGGCCGCGCCCGAATCGGAAGGCGGTGCCGCCATACAAAGCGCAGGCACCGAAACGGTAGCCGATGAAGTCTTGCGCGAAAACAGCGGACGCAACCGCGTTCGGGAAGTTATCGACAGCATCGTCTCGCAATTCAAGGGCGTGAAGGTTGTCGGCGGCGACACCGAGGGGTTGAAGACGGCCCTTAACAAAGTGCTCGTCCAAAGCCTCGGCGCCGTGACCGACAATCTCATTAAAACGATCTTAAAAGTGTTCCCTGCCCGTGATTATACCGACTTTGACGATTATGTCACCGAAAACTTCCTCGAGGGCACGCCGGTTTACCAAACCGCCTCGGCGCCCGGCGCCCACTGGAACGTCGGTTATAAAAGCGTCAGCATCGTGCCCGACGACCTGCTTGAGCGCCCCTACTATACGGCGGGCTATTTCAACAACTACGACGGTTCCAAACCCATCACGGGCATCCTCGACGACCAGTGCTTCCGCGCTGTCTGCGTCAACGACGGCAGCGGCAACGGCACGGCTGTTTTTGTATCGCTCGACGGTTTCGCCCTTACCAACACAAACGTTCGTATTCTCCGCGAGCGCCTGGCGGATTTCATCCAGGCCAACAACATCGTCAGCCTGGACGTGACGACGACGCATTCCCACTACTGCATCGATACCTCGGGCCTTGGCGTCAGCCTCCTGCCGTATGTGGTCAAGAACATCGAATATAAACTGCTCGGCAAAGAGGATCAACTGACCCCCACGGACCCCGAGTTTATGGAGATTCTTTTCAGCAGAGGCGCGCAGGCGGTCAAAGACGCCTACAAAGCCATGCAGCCCGGCTCGCTGTATTACTGCGCGACGGATATTTCCGATATGATCGGCGACAAGCAGACGCCGATTGTCTTCGACCCCAATGTCAACACCATCCGGTTTGTGCCCGACAACGAGTCCGCCAATGAAATATGGATGGTCAACGCCGGCATCCACCCGGTCAGTTACGACCGCAACACGACGCTGGTCTCCTCGGAATACCCCTACGCCATCGTCAGGTATGCCAAGGAACTTGCCGGCGCGGACGTCGCGTTCTACCAGGGCGCGCAGGAGGAAATCTCCCGGTCCGGCGAGGTCGAGGTGCCGCCGGGCGCGAGCGATTTCGACCGCGTACAGGCCTTCGGCAAAAAAATTGTTCAACGGATTCTGCAGCCCGACAGCGAAATTCTCCTTGAACCCTATCTCAACGTCACCCACGCCGAGATTTTCCTGCCCATCGACAACCCGATTCTCCAGGCCGCGGCAAAACTCAATCTCATCAACAGCCGCTGTGTCGACACGACCGGCCGCTTCGAGGACGTGCTGATGATTACGGAACTCGGTTACTGCGAGTTCGGCTCGGGGCTGTCTATCGCGATGGTGCCGGGCGAAATGGCGCCTGAAATCGCTTTCGGCGGTGCCAAAACCGCGGCAGAATCCTGGAACGGCACCGAATGGACCTATCCCCCGATGCAGGAACTGACCGGGAAAAAACTCATTGTTTTCGGCTTGACCGACGACGAAATCGGCTATATCATTCCCGACAACGATTTTGCGACGACGCTGGCCGATACTTTCGGAGGCATGCTCGGCGAAAACGTGTTCGGCGAACGCAACAGCCACTATGCCGAGATGCTGTCCCTGAGCCCGAAGACCGGTTCTATCATCATGCGCTATTATATGGCCATGATTGAGGACTACGTTTCCTGATATCCTAAAACCGCGCAAGGTGGACAGAGGCAGCGGTTAACCCGCCTTTGTCCGCCTTTTTATGAACATAAGGAAGGTATGAAAATGAAAAAAATACTGCTCTTTCTGGCAGCCGCGGCCATCGTCCTGTTTTCGTTGTCCGCCTGCGGCAGCGAAACTGCGGAAAAACAAGGCAGCACAGCCAAAATCGAGGTCAAGGGTTACGGCACCATCACCGTGCAGCTTGACGCCGCCAACGCGCCGCTGACCGTCGCCAACTTCGTCCGCCTGGCGGAAAGCGGTTTCTACGACGGCCTGACTTTCCATCGGGTCATCAAGGGCTTTATGATTCAAGGCGGCGACCCCAACGGCGACGGCAGCGGCGGCTCGGGCACCTCAATCAAAGGCGAGTTCCCTAACAACGGCGTCGACAATCCGCTGAAGAACACCCGCGGCGCCATCGCCATGGCACGCCAGAACGGCAGACCCGACAGCGCCACTTCGCAGTTCTTTATCGTCCAGCAGGACAGCCCCCATCTCGACGGCGATTATGCGGTGTTCGGCCGTGTCACCGAAGGGATGGACATCGTCGACCGCATCTGCGACGAGACCCCCGTGCAGGACAACAACGGCACCGTGCTCAAAGCCGACCAGCCGGTCATCACTTCCATCAAGATTCTCGACTGACGCCGATTTTTATGCGCCACCCGTGAAAAGAGCCCGCCGCTTGGTCCGGCAGGCTCTTTTTTCCGTGCCGCAGCAGCCCGTTTTCTGTTGACAGGCAACAGCAATCATCTATAATGGTAGATATTAAACAACTGCCGACCTAGTGACGTTTACCGGAGGGCTTGATATGGCGCTTGAGGAATTGCTGAAAGAACTGATGCTGCTGCGCGCCCCTTCGGGCTATGAGAAGGAAATGGCGTACCGCATGCGCGCCCTTTTCGCCGCGGCCGGCGGCGAAACGCGCATCGACCGCGCCGGCAATGTCATCGCAAAATTCGCCGGTTCGGCTGAAAACGGCCCCGTAGTGATGGTATGCGCGCACATGGACCAGCTCGGTTTTATCGTCAGGCAAATCGAACCGAACGGCTTTTTGCGCATCGACAGGCTTGGCGGCGTCCCGGTCAAGGTGCTGCCGTCCCTGAAACTGTCGGTCAGAACGACGGCCGGTTCATGGCTGCCCGGCGTCGTCGGCGCCAAGTCGCACCACGCCGCCGCCGCGGAGGAAAAAACGAAAGTCGACCCCATCGAAACACTCTATGTCGACATCGGTGTACGAAGCGCCGCGGACGCGCGCAATCTCGGCGTCGAAATCGGCTGCCCCTGCGTCTACGAGCCTTCTTACGAGAAACTGCACGGCGAAATGGTCTGCGGCACGAGCGCCGATAACCGGGGCGGCTGCGCCTGCCTGGCTCAAATCGCGTCCGAATTGTCTCAAAACCGGCCCGCGGCGACCGTTTTTCTCGCCGCCTGCGTCTGGGAGGAGTTCAACCTGCGCGGTGCGATGCTCGCCGCGCGCGAGATTAAGCCGGATGCGGCCATCTGTTTGGACGTCGTCCTGGCGGGCGATACGCCCGACCTTGAGGGCAGGTTTGACACCGCCGTCGGCGGCGGGCCCGCCGTATCGGTGTATAACTTCCACGGCCGCGGCACGCTGAACGGCTGTATCGCCCACGAGGGGCTCGCGAGGCTGGCTGACCAGGCCGCCGCAGAAGACAGCGTCGCCCTGCAGTTTTTCGCTTCTACCGGCATCATCACCGATTCGGCCTACATTCAGTTTGAAAACACGGGCGCCGCCTGCGTAGACCTGGGTTTTCCCGTTCGTTATACCCACACGCCCGGCGAGGTCTGCTGCCTGCGCGACATCGCCGACCTCGTCAGGCTTGTCTGCGGCATGCTTCGGCGTATCGGCCCGGATTTCAATTTCAACCGGTATTGACCGAAATTTAATAAAACGGGGAGTGTTCATTTTGGATTGGATGAAAGAAACCTTCGGCTCGGTGAAACCGATTGTGGCGATGTGCCACTTGCGCGCGCTGCCCGGCGACCCCTATTTCGACCGGGAGGGCGGCATGGACAGGGTGGTAACCCTCGCCAGGCAGGATCTCAACAACCTGCAGGACGGCGGCGTGGACGCCGTGATGTTCTCCAACGAGTTCAGCATGCCTTATCTGCTCAAGGTCAAAACCGAGACCATCGCCGCCATGGCGCGTATCATCGGCGAACTGATGAGCGAAATCAAGGTGCCGTTCGGCGTCAACGCCCTGTGGGATCCGATCGCTTCGGTCGACCTGGCCGCGGCCACGGGCGCGCGCTTTATACGGGAGATTATCTCCGGCGCTTATGCCGGCGATTTCGGGGTATGGAACACCTCGTCCGGCGAAACCGTACGCCATAAAATCGAACTGGGCCGCGGCGACCTGAAACTGCTTTATAATATTGTACCCGAAGCCGCCGTATACCTCGGCGGGCGGGATGTCGCTGACATCGCCAAATCGACCGTTTTCAACTGCCGCCCCGACGCGATTTGCGTCTCGGGCCTGACAGCGGGCGCGCAGCCCGACGCGCAGGTGCTCGGCAAAGTCAAAGCCGCCGTGCCCGAAACAGCCGTTTTCTGCAACACCGGCTGCCGCGCGGACAATATCGCGCAGCAGCTTTCCGTCGCGGACGGCGCGGTCGTCGGCACGACGTTCAAGGTTGACGGCGTGTTCGACAACCTTGTCGACAAAGCTCGGGTACGGGCGTTTATGGACGAGGTCAAACATTTCCGCGCCAATATGGCTTGAAAGGGGAGACACCCTTGAAAAAAGCGACGGCTGTCCTCGCGGGCGCGGGCGACCGCGGCGCCCAATGCTATGCGCCTTACGCGAAAGAAAACCCGTGGAAGCTCGGCTTCATCGGCGTCGCGGAGCCTGACCGTGCAAAGAGAGAGGCTTTCGCGACCGAATATGGCATTGCGCCCGGGCGTTGTTTCAACGGCTTTGACGAGTTGTTCGAACAGCCCCGGCTGGCCGAAGCCCTGTTGCTGTGCACCGGGGACCGGCTGCATGCCGCGCCCGCCCGCAGGGCGATGGAGAAGGGGTACCATATCCTGCTCGAAAAGCCAATGTCGACCGACGCGGCGGAATGCCTCGAACTCGCCGAGGCGGCGAAAGGGTATGACAAAACGTTTATCCTTTGCTTTGTGCTTCGTTATACCGAGTTTTTCTCTTCCATCAAAGCGGCCATCGACAGCGGCGCCATCGGCGCCGTGAATGCGATCCTTCACCTGGAGAATATTCCTCTGATTGATCAGGTCCACGCTTTCACCCGCGGGGTATTCAGCGAAACCGCGTCGGCCTGCCCTATCATCATCGGCCACTGCTGCCATGACCTTGACATCATCAGCTGGTATGCGGGGGCGAAATGCGCCAGAGTCGCTTCTTTCGGCGGATTGACGCATTTCAGGAGCGAAAACGCTCCGCCCGGCGCGCCGGAGCGCTGCCTTGACGGCTGCGCGCACAGCGGGGACTGCCCTTATTACGCGCCGAATTATTACCTGACCGAGGACATTGGCTGGCCGACATCCACCATCGGTACGGATATGAGTTTTGAGGGCCGGCTCGAAGCGCTCAGGACAGGTCCTTACGGGCGCTGCGTTTACCGCTGCGGCAACGACGTGGCAGATAACCAGACCGTCATCATGGAGTTTGAAAACGGCGTAACCGCGACTTTTGCCCTGTATCCCTTCGCCAGCGCAAACGCGAGGACGATGAAAATCATGGGCACCAAAGGCGAGATCCGCGCCAATATGGCGAGCAACGAATTCGAGATTTATTCCCATCTGACAGGCAGCCGCCAACTCGTCAAGATCAAACCCTCGCGCTACAAGTACGGCGGCGGCGACCACGGAATTATGCAGTATTTTACCGATTGTGTCCTCAACGGCGCGCGCGGCAGCCTGACCTCGATGGAAAGTTCGCTTGAAAGCCACCTCATCGCGTTTGCCGCCGAAAAGTCGAGGCTCGAAGGCGTGTGCGTCGACGTCCGGGATTATGTCAAAAGCCTCACGAGGTGATCGGATGAAATCGTTTTTGGGCATCGACCTGGGTACGGGCGGCGTCAGGGCCGTTTTGCTCGCGCACGACGGCACCGTCGCGGGCAGCGGCTTCGGGGATATCCCGCTGGCTATCCCGGCGCCCGGTTTCGCGCAGCAGAGCTCTGCCGACTGGCTCAAAGCGTGCGTGATTGCCGTCAGGCAGGCCGTCGCTTCCTGCAAAACAAAACCTGCCGTCGCGGGAATCGGCATTTCCGGGCAGATGCTCGGCAGCGTTCTGCTTGATAAAAAAGGCGCCGTGCTCGACGACTGCATCATCTGGATGGACCAGCGCGCCGGCCGCGAACGCGACCAAATCGAACAGGAACTCGGTATCGGCTACATCCTCGACAAAACGGCGAACTACCCGCTGACCAGTTATTGGGCGCCGAAACTGCTGTGGCTGAAAAACAACAAACCCGCCGTATTCGAAAAAATCGACAAAGTTCTTTTCCCGAAGGATTACCTCAAATATATACTCACCGGCGTGCTTGACATCGATGTTACCGACGCGACCGGCTCCATGCTATTCAATACCGCGAAACGCGCATGGGAACAGGAACTTTTCGACAAGCTGTCGCTGCCGCGCAGCATTGTTCCCGGCCGGGCTTCGGAATCGGCCGATATCATCGGCAAACTGACGGTTTCCGCGGCCGAAACACTCGGCCTTCAGCCGGGCATCCCCGTCGTCGCGGGCGGCGGCGACCAGATGTGCGGCGCTGTCGGCACCGGCGTCGTCAGGCCCGGCGTTATATCCTCGACCATCGGAACATCCGGCGTCGTTTTCTCATTCAGCGATGCCTGCGTAGTCGACCGTCAGCCCCGCGCCGCGCTGTCCTACTGCCACAGCGTGCCCGGCAAGTGGTGTATGTACGGCTGCACGCTTGCGGCGGGCGGCTCGCTGCGCTGGCTGAGGGACACATTTTTCCGGGATGCCGCGACAAAAGATAAAAGCGCCTATGCCGCCATGGACGAACTGGCCGCCTCGGCGCAGCCCGGCTGCGAAGGGCTGGTCTTTCTGCCCTATCTCAACGGTGAAAGGACCCCGTATCCGGATCCGGACGCCAGGGGCGTTTTCTTCGGCCTTTCCTCAAGGCACGGCGCCGGTGAAATCTGCCGCGCGGTGATGGAAGGCGTCGTCTTCAGTTTGCGCGACACGGTGGAAATCATCCGCGAATACGGCAGCACCGTCAGCGAAGCGCGAGCTTCCGGCGGCGGGGCGAAGAGCATGCTCTGGCTGCAAATGCAGGCGGACATTTTCAACGCCGTGATTGCCGCCTCGAATATTGCCGAAACGCCGGCCGTGGGCGCCGCCATGCTTGCGGCCGTAGGCACCGGGCATTTCGCCGGCGTCGAACAGGCGGCGGATACGGTGGTCAAACCCGTGCTGCTCGTCGAGCCCGATGCTCAAAACGTCAAAATATATGAGGAATATTACGCGACCTACCGTTCACTGTATCCGGCGTTGAAAAACAGCTTCCGTCAGCAGGCCGAAACAGTGAAAAAGACAGCGCCTGGGAGGGAGGAAAGCCATGTTTGAAATCGTCCCTTCCATCGCGTCCGCGGACCCGCTGAACCTGGGCGGCGCCCTGCAAAGTCTCGCGGGCTTTCCCTGCCTTCACCTTGATATCGAAGACGGCAACTTTACGCCGAATATCACCTTCGGGCTGAGGACCGCAGCGGCCGTCGCCGCCGCTTGGGGCAAGCCCCTCGACGCCCACCTGATGGCCAACCATCCGCAGCGCTATTTCGTCGCGCTCGCCGGCATGGGGGTATCCTCCGTCGCCGTCCATTACGAGAGCGTCGACTATCCTCTCGAAGCGCTCCATGCCGTCCGCAGTCTGGGCATGAAGGCGGGCCTTGCGTTGAATTTCAAAACCGGCTGGCGCGACGTTTTGCCCTTTGCCGGTTCGTTCGACTATGTCCTTGTCATGACCGCCGAACCGGACGGGGCGGGCGAGCGGTTCTGCCCCGCGATGCTCGAGAAAATACGCGAATTGAGGAACCACCTGCCTTTCGGCACAAGCATTCGCGCCGACGGCGGCATCGGGGATGAAGAATGTCCCCTTGTGCTGGAGGCCGGAGCGGATACCCTCATTATGGGCCGTTACCTGTTCGCTTGCGCCGGCCCCCGCGCCGCGGCAGACGCCCTGGTTCAAAAGTACGGCAAATAAGCGGACAACAGAGGTGCAGCCATGACGCAGCGCATATTCAGGGAGTTGGGGCCGG
This sequence comes from Bacillota bacterium, assembly GCA_022706685.1. GTDB lineage: Bacteria > Bacillota > Clostridia > Oscillospirales > Acutalibacteraceae > UBA1447. The sequence goes on along the minus strand of JAKJCA010000034.1, from coordinate 14,154 downwards.
AAGATTTCGACAGGGTTTTCGCCATCGCGAACCTGGCGTATCCGCCCTACGGCGACAGGAAGGAAAAACGCGAAACCTATATCCGCAACGCGCTGGCAACCCGTTCGTCCGGCACCTTTCACGGCTGCTTTGATCCGGACGGTTCCCTCGCCGGTTTCATGGAGGTTTATGAATTCGAAGCCAACCTGCGCGGCGCGCTGACCCGCGCGGGCGGGCTCGGTTTCGTCGCTGCCGATCCCGTGAAAAAACGCCGGGGGATCGCCTCGGACCTCATCAACCGCTTCCTGGAACTGTGCCGGCAAAAGCAATACCCTCTGGCAGTGCTTTATCCTTTCAACATCGGCTTTTACCGGAAGAAGGGTTTTTCCTGCACGGCCCGTATGCACCAGTTCCGCCTGAAACCTGCCGCGCTCCCGGACTTCGGCCGCAGAGACGGCGTTGTGTTCATCGGCGCGGACGAGAAAGAAAACCTGACGCAGTGTTTCCGAACCTATTTCGAACGGACCAACGGCATGCTGATGAAACGGGCGCTCGATATCGACAACCTGTTCGGCAGGCACATCATCGCCGCATACAAAAACCAGGGTGTGATCGAGGGTTACCTGGCTTTTAATTTTCAGAAAACCCGGCCGGACCTCGAACACAGCGACGATATGGCCGTTGCGGAATGGGTCTGCAATACCCGCGAGGCGTTTGCGCAGCTTTGCTCGTTTCTCAGCACGCAGTCCGACCAGATACACCGCCTGATCGTCAATACGCCCGACGACCATCTCTATCTCGCCGCGCTCGACCCGGAGAACGGGGAACACGGCGCGTTTAAGAATATGATTCACGAGATCTATGTCACCGCGGCCGATTCCATGTCGCGTATCGTCGACGTCCGCCGCGCCTTCGAGGCGGTGAAAGACCGACCGTTCGGGAACGCCGGTTTCACGCTGCGGCTGATTGTCGCAGGCGCGGCCCCGGGCGAAGCGGACGAAGACATAACCGTAACCTTTGCGGGCGGCATGGCGGCAGAGGACGACGGCGCGCGGGCGGATGTCGAGGTTCATACGGACATCTCCGGCTTTACCGCTTTGTTCTGCGGCAGCGCCTCCTTTGACGAACTTTACCGCATGCGCTGTGCGGAAATCTCGGATGAGGCATTCGTCGGGGCGGTTACCGATGTGTTCCGCTGCGCCGACAGGCCAAAGACCATCACGTATTTTTAATTTCGGGAATGGGGAGACGATTCGATGAAAGCGGCTGTTTTGGAAGGCGTCGGCAAACTGCGTTTCAGGGACGATTATCCCGTGCCTCAAATCGGCGGCACCGAGGTGCTCATCCGTGTCGAGGCCTGCGGACTTTGCGCCACCGATATCAAAATGTATAAAGGGGAATACACCGGCCGCCTGCCCGTCGTCGCCGGGCACGAGTTCACGGGCGTCGTCGAAAACATCGGCGGCGGTGTCAAGAATATCCGGCCGGGCGACCGCGTTGTCGTCGACCCGAACGAAAGCTGCTGCGCCTGTGCGGACTGCAAAACGGCGCGCTCGACCTTCTGCCGGGATATGGCCGCCTACGGTGTGTTCACCGACGGCGGTTTCGCACAATACGCCAAAGCGGACGAACGGGGCGTCTATAAGATTCCGGATTCCCTTCCCCCGGCGGCCGCCTGCTTTGTCGAGCCCGTTTCCTGCGCCGTGCGCGGCATCGACCGCGCACATATCAAGGCCGGCGATACCGTTGCGGTTCTGGGCGCCGGCACGATGGGCCAGCTGCTCATTCAACTCGCCGCGAACAGCGGGGCGGCGCGCGTCGTCAGCATCGACCCGCTCGGCTGGAAACTCGAACTTTCCAAAGCGCACGGCGCGACCGACACCGTCGACGCGTCGGCAACGGATACGCAAGCCAAAGTCGCCGAAATCACCGGCGGCAGGGGAGCGGATGTCGTGTTCGAGGCGGTCGGCAGCGTGCAGGCTTTCGAAACGGCGCTGGCCCTCGCCGCGCGCGGCGGGACGGTCGTTCAGTTCGGCTTCGCGCCGGAGGGTGCGCGCGCGCAAATCGTGCCGTTCGAAATATTGAGCAAAGAACTGACGATTGCCGGTTCCTGGCTGAATCCTTATACCTTCGAAAGGGCTATCAAAGCGCTTGCCTCCGGTATCGTGACTACGCAACGCCTCATCACCGACCGCCTGCCGCTCGGTGAACTCGAACAAGGCATTCAAAAAGCAATGCGGCGGCCGGAGGGGTTCATAAAAGCGGTCGTTTTTCCGGACCTGCAGGAGTAGTCAGGCCCCGGCACGCAAAACGGTCATGGCGGCGCCGGGCCCGTTCAAACCCGCTCCCTGCGGCAACAACACCCGTTAAGACCAAGCGGCGGCATCTATTGTCTGCCGTATGAAGTTTGATATATGAAATCCGGGGAAGGTCTTTTTTATGCGGTTCTCATTCATGAGCTTTTCCGCGCCGGAACTCGATTTCGCCCAAACTCTTGAGGCGGCGAAGCGTTACGGGTACGACGGTTTTGAACCGCGCCTGGAGTCCGGCCACGCGCACGGCGTCGAAATCGGCATATCCGCCACGCAAATCAGGGAGTTCAGGCAGGCTGCCGAGGACAACGGCGTCGCCGTCTGCTGCCTGGCCACGGGCTGCAAATTCGCCGACCCCGCCGCCGCTTCCGCCATGAGAGAGAAGGCCTTGCGCGCCGTCGAACTGGCGTCGGCTCTCGGGTGTCCCGCCATCCGCGTGTTCGGCGGCGCCATCCCCGACGGCGGCGCGCGCGAAAAGAGTTTTGACAGCATTGTCGAAACACTGCTTGAAATCGCAGGCCCGGCTCAGGCCGCCGGCGTCACCGTTTGCATGGAAACGCACGACGCCTGGTGCGACCCTTTTGCCGTCGCGGATATCATGCAAGCCGTGGACAAACCCTCCGTCGCGGTCAACTGGGATATCATGCACCCGGTGTTGAGAGCCGGTTATCCCGTCGCAATCGCTTTCGATATTCTACGCCCCTGGATCAGGCATGTCCACCTCCACGACGGTAGGATGGACGCCGGGAAACTGACCCTTCTGCCGGTCGGCGAAGGGGACATCGACCACGCCGCCGCGCTGCGCCTTCTGAAAGCGGACGGCTACGGCGGCTATGCCAGCGGAGAATGGATCAACTGGGAACCCTGGCAGACGCATCTGCCGCGAGAACTGAAAACCCTCAAAAGCCTTTTATAATTCATTTTACAAGGATTACGCCATGCCCTCGACTTCTTATACCCGAAAAGAACGCCTTGCCGCCGCCCTCGGACACCGGGAGGCGGACAGGATACCGCTCGACCTCGGCAGCACCAAGGTCACCGGCATCAACATCACCGCCTATCGGGCTTTTCTGGCGTATCAAGACTGGGAGGCGAAAGACCCCGAGCCGGGCGTCGCCGACGCAGTGCAGCAGCTTGCCCGCGTGCATGAAAACGTCCTGCTGGCGCTGGGCGTCGATACCAGGGGCCTGATGACGCGGCCGCCGGCGGGCTTTACGCCCGCGCACTTTGAGGACGGCCGCTACCGGTCTTTCACCGACGACTGGGGCATTACCTGGCGCATGCCCAAACAAGGCGGGCGCTACTACGATATCAGCACCCATCCGATGCCGGGCGACGGCCTGCCCGACCTGGCTTCCTATCCCTGGCCGGACCCGCTCGATGAGTCCGTAACGGCCGATTTTGACGTGCGTATTTCCGCGTATGAAGATTTCGGCCTGGTCCTGAACGGCTTTACCTCCGGGATATTCGAAATGGCCCTGCGCCTGCGCGGCTTTGAACAGTTCCTGACGGACCTCTATTCGCAGCCGGCGTTTGCCGAGGCCCTGCTCGACAAAATCACGCAGCAGAAATGCGCCTACTGGGAAAGGACGCTTCGTTTCTGCGGCGATAAGGTTCTCGTCGCAGCCGAAGCGGACGACCTGGGCACGCAGCACAGCCTGCTGCTGTCGCCCGCGATGTACCGCGCTTTTCTCAAGCCGCGCCATGCGCGCATTGTGTCGCTGATCAAAAAAACGGCGCCGGGGGTGAAGGTCTTTCTGCATTCCTGCGGCGCCGTCCGGCCGCTGATTCCCGATTTTATCGAGGCGGGTTTTGATATTCTCAATCCCGTTCAGGTGGCCGCCGAGGGAATGGAGCCGCGTCAGCTGAAAAAAGATTTCGGCGACTGCCTGACCTTCTGGGGCGGCGGCGTCGATACCCAGCACACCCTGCCGCACGGCACGCCCGCGCAGGTAGCCGACGAGGTGCGCCGGCATATCGAAGACCTCGCGCCGGGCGGAGGGTTTGTGTTCAACGCGATTCATAATATTCAGGGCGATGTCCCACCCCAAAACATCGAGGCGATGTTCAATGCGCTGCGCCTGTACGGCGACTATGCAGGGAGTTGATGAGCGATGATAAGGACGGCTATCCTCGGCTACGGCAGGAACGGCAGCACCATGCACGCCGGCGCCATCGAAAAACTGCCCGGGTTTACCATGGCGGCGGTCTGCGATATCGATGCCGAGGCGCGCCAAAAGGCGGCAGACCGTTTCGGCTGCCCCGTTTACGCGGACTACCGCGAGATGCTGGCCCGCGGGGACCTCGACCTTGTCGTCATCGTTACGCGCAGCAGCCAGCACGCGCCGATGGCCGTCGACGCGCTGAACGCCGGCAAAAACGTGATGGTCACCAAGCCCTGGGCGCTCAACGAGCCGCAGGCCCTCGAGATGATTGCCGCGGCTCAGAGAAACAAGCGCCTTCTGCTGCCGTGGCTGCCGGCGCGCACCGCCTGCGACCTGATCCGCTTAAAGGAGCTTGTCTCATCCGGCGCCATCGGCAGGGTATTTCAAATCAGGCGCTCCGAGTACAGCTTCGGCCTACGCAGCGACTGGCAGACCCTGCGGGAGTTCGGCGGCGGTTATCTGCTCAACTGGGGGCCTCATTTGGTGGACCAGCCACTGCAGCTGGCCGGCAGCCCGGTGCGCAGCGTCAGCGCCCACATGAAACAGCTCAACAATCCCGGCGACGCCGAGGATATGTTCTATGCCGTCATGACGACGGCGGACGGTACCATCGTCATCGCGGAGTGGAGTATGGCGGAGGGCGGACTGCCCGGCTGGCTGATTCAGGGTGATAGGGGGACTATACGGGTCACCGGCGAAAAAATCGAAATCTGGCGGGTGTCCCTGCCGGCGGTCATCGGGGAAAAGGAATATCGCCAAAAACCGGTTGTCGAATACTCCGTAGAGGAACTCGACGCCGTCAACGAGTACGGCGAGTCGACCCTTTTCGGCGATACCGCCGTGATGTACCGGGCCGCCGCGGCGGCTCTCGCAGGCGAAAAACCGTTTCTCGTGCCGACCGCCGGCGCGCTCGAATTAACCCGTGTCCTTGACGCGATCAGGGAAGCGGCGCAGTCCGGCGCCGCGGTTGCCGTTTCTTGATTTGCCTTTCAACCTGCCAGGTGTTAAAATGAACCCAAAAGCCCGGGCCGCTCAACGGCGGTTTGGCAATTGATGAATGGAGGGATATCAATGAGCACCCTGAACGCTCAGCCGCGCGATGCGCATGCCAAAGGCAGACAGCTCAGGAGAGACGGCTTTATCCCGGCGGTTCTGTTCGGCAAGCATCTGGAGCAATCGGTTTTAATCCAGGTGGCGAAAGCCGACGTGGATCAGTTTTTGCGCACGAATACCGTCGGTTCCAAACTGGACCTGGTTATCGGCGGCAAAAAGCAAATGGCCCTTCTCAAAGATGTGTCCTTTGCCCCGGTTGCCGGCACGGTCGAGCATCTGGGCTTCCAGGCGATAACAAAAGGGGAGAAGGTCGCCAGCGAGTTTCATATCCACCTTCACAACCGCGCAAAGGTTGACGGCATCGTACAGCAGCTGCTCAGCCAGGTCCATTACCGTGCCGACCCCGCCGATCTGATCGACACCGTCGAGGTCGATCTGGAGGGCAAAGTCGTCAACGACAGCGCCATTCTTTCGGACTTTGATTTCGCGCACAACCCGAAACTGGAAATTCTGACTCCGCTCGATTCGCCCGTCTATTCCATCTCGCCCAAAGTTCACATGAAGGCGGAGCCTGCCGCCCAGGCTGAATCCGGCGAAACGGCCGGGGAAGAAACGGCAGAGGCGGTAAAAGAAGAAAGCTGATTGTGCTATACCTTTTGCGGCCTCCGCGCCGGCCGGCTGTGCCGGCCCGGCCGGGGGCTTTTGTTATATAGATGAAAGCCGGGAGGCAGCAGCATGGCCGGCGCGGCAGAACAAACGCTGATATCGGAAGGGCTGCGCGCCTATACGCCCGCGCGCAACCGGTACTACCTGGGCACAAAAGAGATTTTCGCCTATACGCTGTTTAAGGTGTCGCAGGGCTTCACCATCAACGGCTACGCGGAGCGTTTTATTTTTGACATTCTGCATGTCGACTTCGGTTATCTGGCGCTCGTCAGCACCGTCGGAGGCATCTGGGACGTCGTCAACGATACCCTCATCGGCGCTTTTGTGGATAAAACGCGCACACGATGGGGCAAATTCAAACCTTATCTGTTTGTGTTTGCCATACCGGGCACCATCGGCTCGTGCCTTTACTGGCTGCTGCCGCTCTTTTTCCCGGGCAGGTCCGCGCTCGACCTGACAAAGTTTATCGTCTATTTTGCCCTCGCCGTTGCCAGGGAGACGGCAGGCACCTTCAGCGGCATCGCGCAGACCGGTATGCTCGCGACCATCACCCCGGACCCCGACGACAGGACGCGGCTGATTTCCGTTTCTGGCCTGCTGAGCAATTTCCTCGGCGACGGGGTGCCGCAGCTGGTGATGACGCTGCTCATCGACGGCATCAACCTGAAAAAAATCAATATCAGCATGCGCGGCGCCTACATGTTCATGGGCACCTTCACCTCTCTGGCGGGCGGAGCCGCCGTGCTGTATTTTTCATCGGTCACCCGCGAGCGCGTCATGCAGTCCGTCGAGCGGCCGAGCGTTCTGGAAGGGGTCAAGTCGATCCTCAACAATAAACCGGTGCTGCTGATGACGCTTTCGGATTTTCTCAGTTCCTTTTCCGTCGGGACGGGCATGTCCAACTATTACATCGACGTGCTTGGAATGGCGTCGATAATGCTCATTGTCGGCATACCCGGCGTCTTTATCACCCCGGTCAGTTTCACCTTCGTGCCGTGGTTCCGCCGGCACTTTTCGACAAAGGTCAACTGGCTTATCGGCAGTTATACCGGCGATTTTCTCATGGCGCTCGTCTTCTTCTTCGGTTCCATCGGCGGCAGAAAGAACGGCCTGTACCGCTGCAAAGGCCCGATGATTGCCGCCATTATGCTGCAGGAGACGCTGTTTACCTTTGTCATGGGCCTGCGCCGCGTCATTCCGGCGGAAATGTACAACGAGGCGATGGACTACTGCGAATGGAAGAACGGCTACCGCACCGAAGGCATGACCTCCGTGGCGAGGGGCCTTGCGGCCAAACTGGTCGGCGTTGTCGGCGCGGCGGTGCGGTCGCTGCTGATGAAGTCTTTCGGTTACGAGCAGGGGGCGGGTTTCCTCAATCAAACGGATTCCACCAAGTATTTTCTCTTTGCGATGTCGACCGTTATCCCGTTTGTCACCGGTTCGCTGGGCATCCTGCCCAAACTTTTCTACGACCTTTCGGGGAAAAAACTCGAAACGATGTACGACGAATTATCCGTGCGGCGGTCGAAAGCGGTGCGGGATATTTCCGCCGCGGCAAATGAGATGCCGGGTTCCGGACAGGTTCGGCCGCAATGAGGCCGGCTTGACATACCGTTATATATGCGATAGTGTATTGATTGCAACCGACATAATATTGTATTGAAGGAGGCTGCGCGATGAAAAAATCAATCAATCGCGTCCTTGGCATACTCCTGGCGGCGGTCATGCTGATCGCCGTGATGCCGGTGGGGGTGTTCGCCGCGCCCGGAGTGAAAGTCAACGCGATTACGCTGTCCAAAACATCCATGACGCTAACCGTCGGCAAGATGGTGCTGCTCATTGCCACCGTCAAGCCCGATGACGCCGCCAACAAAGCCGTCGCCTGGTCGAGTTCGGACAAGGCAGTAGCGGCGCCGGTGCTTTCGACCGGCCTGATCGTCGCGCTTTCCATCGGCTCGGCCGTGATTACCTGCGCCGCCCGGGACGGCAGCGGCGTTCAGGCGACCTGCAAAATCACGGTGGTCCCCGATACGCCTCAGTCTTTTACGGTGGTGCGCGCCTCGTCGACGAGCGTCCTCGTCAGCTGGAAAGCGGTCCTCGGTGTCACGGGTTACGAAGTGCAGCGCTATTCTCCGCTGCTGAAAACGTTCGTGCCGGTCAAAATCACAACCTCCACCTCTTTCCTTAACAGCGGTCTGCTGCCCGGCAAAACCTACACTTATCGGGTCAGGGCGTTTAAAATTGTCGGCACAGCCGTTTACGCCAGCGCTTTTACCGCGGAAAAAACCGCATGACATCCGCCGCCGGCTGAGCCGCGGTTTCCGCCCTGCGTTTTTCATAGAACGCGGGCGCGGATTTTTTGCCCCGGCTAATCAGAAATCCTGCCCATGACGGTGCACAATATCACTCAAACGACACGGAGGCAATACGTTGGAAATTATCGCCAAAAGGCAGTTTGACCCTCTTTATATCTGGCTTGACATTGCTTTTCTTCTTCTGTTCGCGGCGCTGCTGCTCTGGAAGAAGAAGTACATGACGCTGATCATCGGCATACTCAGCGGCATCCTGTATATGGTTGTCGATTTCGGCTTGTTCCATTTGGTGTTCCATTCCAGGGAAATATTCAACGGCTACAGCCTGTTCTGGGTGCTCCTGTGGATGTCCATGAGCTACGGCTTTACGAATTTTGTCTGGATTTGGCTTTGGATTTCCAAGGACAAACGGCTGTTCGAATGGACCCTGCTGATATTAACCTGGTGGGTTTGCTGCCCGATGATCGCCAACACGTTCGGCGGCTTTGCCGAACCGGTCATTATTCAGCGGACCACCGGCAGTTACCACGGTTATATGGCCGTGATCATGTTCGCCGGATACCTCGGGCTGATCATCTGGAATTTGACGCAAAAGGACAAGGCGCGCCGTGTCAATATCCCCTGGCTGCTTGCCATCGGCATCCTGGTTCAGTTCGGCTGGGAAGCGGGCCTTCTCATCGGAGGGATCCGCAGCGCCGGCTTCGCCTCCATGTCGGATAAACTGATGACCACCGTGACCAACTCCCTGGTCGAAACCAACCTCGGCATGCCGTATATTTACCTGATTTTCCTCGCGTATTCCAAAAAGCTCAAAGAGAACCTCAAACGCCGGAACCGGCCGGTCACCCTGCTCGGGCGCCTGCAAGAAAACAACGGGGAAAAAGTCAAAGGCGACGAGCCCGTCGGCGAGTATCTGGCATAATAGCCTGCCGCCGGGCTGTTCGATACGATGTATTGAAGATTGCCGGGGAATAAGAAAATGGAGAATGACGGAAAAGGTGTCCCCGAGAATATCCCTGCGCAAGACGATGCACGGCCGCAACGCGAAGAGTTTCCGTTATGGCGCATTGTCCTTTGGACCCTCGGCGGGGTGGGCAGCACCATCATCGGCAGCCTGACGGGGCTGATGACCTATTTCTATGTGCCGCCTGAAACCAGCCAGGCGGCTTTTCCGCAATATCTGAGCACAAAAACCATTTTGGGTTTCACGCTCGTGGGGATCATCGGTTACATCGGCGGGCTGGTCACCGTCGCCTACAATCCCGTTGTTTCCACCTGGAGCGACCGCTCCAGGTCGCGGTTCGGCCGGCGTAAAATCTTTATGGTCGTGTCCTTTCTGCCGATATCGGTGCTGTCTTACCTGATGTTTTCCCCGCCGGTGGACCACGTCAGCCCGGTCAACGCCGTATGGCTGTTCGCCGTTATTATTTTACTCAATGTCTTTCGTGCGACGTACGGGGTATCCGGCGCGCTTGTTCCGGAGTTCGGCTCCAACAGCAAGATCATCATGCGCTTCAATACCTTCAGCGCCATCGGCTGGGTATTCGGCTATATCATCGGTTCCCAGTTGATTTTTATGATTAAAGACGCCTTTGTCTCGGCGGGCATGACGCCTGTCGAAGCCTTTCGCCTTACGGTCGGCGGCTTGATCGCCGTGTCGACGGTATTTCTGCTGCTGCAGATCATCGTCGTCGACGAAAAACGCTACGGCACGGGCAAATCGTCGACGGTCGCCCTCCTGCCGGCGCTGAAACTGACATTCAAGAACCGTTCTTTCGTGCTGTTTACCCTGACCAACCAGGTGTATTTATGGGGCGACGGCTTTTTCCAGACCGGCCTTCTGTATTTTGTGACCATCATCTTCGGCCTGTCGGAAGCCATGCTCTTCCCCTTCGGGGCGACCCTGCTCGGCATCGCATTTGTGATTTACCCCCTGGTTCCGCTTATCGCCAAGCGGACCGGCAACAAACTGCTTTACGAGGTCGCCCTGGTCGTCATGTTCATTGTGATGCTCCTGTTTGCCTGGGCGGATAAAATACCGGTTTCGGCGAACATCCTGCCCTGGGCGATGGTTGCCATCATCGCGATTCCCGGCGCCATCACCGGCATCATCCCCGGCGCCATCAGCAATGAAATCGTCCGCGAGGACTGCCTGCGCACGGGGTTGGCGAAAGAAGCGTCTTTCAACGCCGCCGCAGGCCTGATTACAGCCATTCCCGGCGGGTTTGTCGGCTTGATCATGCCGTCGCTGCTGTTGCTCGGCAAAAGCCGGGCAAACCCGCTCGGTGTGCGCACTGTCGCACTGGTCAGCGCGGGGTGTATGCTCGGCGCGCTGGTCATGCTCCGGTTCTTTTACAACGAAAAAAAACTCAAAGCCTCGCTGAAGGAACACGGCTATCATTAACCGAAAATCCCTGCGGCAGAAAAGAAGAACCGGCTTTCCGCCGGCTCTGCTTTTTCAGCCGCAAACGCTTATCTGCCCCGGCCGTATCGTATCCCTTTCGCGATGGTTGTCATCGTGTCGACGACGCAGCCGAACACGGCGACGACGGCAACATAATGCGGCACCCTGCCCCAGTGATAAACCAGGTCGAAATCGGCCGGCATGGCAAAACTCTGCACTGCCTGCAGCTGTGTGATGAAATCCGCGTTCCAAATCGCGGGCGAAGCGAACACATGCAGCGTCAGCGCTAGCGACACGATGTTGATGGCCGTTACGGCGGCCGCGAGTTTCAGGTTGTATTTTTCAATGGCCAGTTTAAATAATTCCTTGACGATGCCCAGCACGAAAACCGCGTTGATGAACGGCAGCATGCTTCTAAAAACATCCATATCGAATATCGGTACGAAGGCGTGCGTTTCGCCGAACCAGTGAATACCGAAAATTTCCGGCGCGCCGTTAAACAGCACGATGGCCAGCACCGTGAAAACGATGCCGGCAACGGGTTCGCTTTTCGGGATGCGGGCTTTCTTCGCGGGTACTTCGGGCAAGTCGGAAGGATTCCATTGTTTCCCTTTTTCATCGATTTTCGCGTTGTAGCGCTGCATCAGGGCGAACACCACCGTCACCCAGGCGAACGCCTGGAACAGCGCGGATACCAGATTCGACACGGCGTTGCCGAAGTATTCAAGCAGGTTGCCGCGCCCGCCTGCAATGGCGCCGATGGTCAGCGCGATGGCCAGGCCGCCCGCCACCGCGGCGAGCACGATTTTCAGCACCGTGATATAAAAACCGTAATAATCGGGACCGATGAGGCAGTTTTTGGAACCCCGGTATTTCGCAGCAAGGTCGGCCGGCTTCCCGAGTTCGAGCAGTACCGCGCGGACATCCTCCGGCGAAGGCTCGCCGCCCGCCGCCTTTTCGGCAAGCATATCATCGATAAGGCCGGCCAATTCTTTCTCGATGTCGGCCCGCTGTTCCTTCGGCAGGCGTTTGGCCACCGCATACAGGTATCTTTCAATCAAATCGGCCCCGTATTTCTTATTGCTGTCCATCTCATTGTTCCTCCCGTTCGATGAGATTGTTCAGGTTTTCCGCCATAGTTTTCCACTCCGCGCACATTTGCCGGTAGATGTTGAGCCCGTCGCCGCTGAGTACGTAGTATTTGCGCGGTTTGGTTCCCGCCGTTTCCCACTCGCTGGTCAGCAGACCCTGTTTCTCCAGCCGGCGCAGCAGGGGATACAAGGTTCCCGGCTCGATGGGGACGCCTTTTGCTTCCAGGGTTTCCGCCAGCGCGTAGCCGTATTTCGGGCTTGTCAACTGGCTTAACACGCTGATGGTCAGCGTCCCCCGGCGCAGTTCCGACACCAGGCCCTGCACAAAATCAATCTGCTCGTCGCTCATAACCAACCACCTCGTCCCCATTATACTGTGCGACGCACACTATTGTCAATGGTATAATATAAATTATTTGAAACTGAATCGTTTCAATAACGAACCCTTCGGTGCGCATCCCTGCGTACCGAAGGGTTCGTCTTGTATAAGAATTAAAATTACAGAACCGTCACCGGCACATCGAAACGGAACCCGCCGCAACGGACCGTCACGGTTGTCGTGCCTTTTGCGCCGCCGGCCGCCGTCACAATCCCGTCCGCGGTCACATCAATCAACCCGGCATCGTAACCGCTGTAAACCACGCCTTCCGCCGCCGAGCAAAGTTCGAACCAGGTGTTGTCCTCATAAACCGCCAGCCCGCGGATTTGCTTGTGCCCGCCCGGCGCCACCGCGTAGGCGCTTTGCACAGGCGTCCACGCCTTGACGGCGGGCGAAGGCGCCTGGACCGGCTCGTCCTCGCCGCGCACATAGACGGTGAACGTGACGCTCAGTCCCTTGAAGGTCGTCGCGGTCACCTCGGTTTGGCCGGCGGCCAGCGGTACGCACCGGTTCCCCTTGATTCGGATAATCGAGGGGTCATAACCGGAATAGGCCAGCGAACCCGGGCAGGGCAGGGGGCTGTCGCGGAAGTCGGTGTCCACCAGATAGTAGTCGATGCAAAAAGCGCCCTGTGACACCTTGCGCTCAAAGAAGTGCGGCGAAGTGGTCAGCGCCAGATAGACCGGGACCTTTTTCGCCGGTACGGGAACCACGTCGGTTTTCGCATTCGCGCTGCCGGCGTCCGAAAAGTCCTTTTCATTCACAAGGCCGATATCGACCGCCTGAATTCTGGTCGCCCAGACGCCCCACTTCGGGCCGTAGGCGTAGGCGAGGTATTTCCTGTCGCTCAGGCGGATGTGCCCGTCCGGCCGCGAGGATATTCCGGCATTGTGGCAGTAATAACTGATGTTTGTTTTCAGCTGATTGACCGGTTCGAAACTCAGGCCGTCGTCGGATTCGTAGACTGAAACGTAACTGTCCGGCCCCAGCCTTTGCGAGGTGCTGACGGCGACGAACTTGCCGTAGTCGTCGATAAACTTGACGTCCATCGAGTCGCTGCCGGGCACGCCGCTGCGGTCGGCGGCGACGCCCCGGTCTATCATCGTCGCCGGCCAGTTCGCATCGCGCGCGTCGGCGGTTGCCACCCGCGTTTGATTGACGCCGTTGCCCTGAGCGTCCCGGCTTGTCCAGGTATAATAGATATAGAACGTTTCGCCCTTGACTACAAAACTCGGTTCGCCCGCACCCCAGCAGCGGCTGTCCTCGTCGAAATACACAATCGGCTGCGGTTTGCCGCCCCAGTCTGCGCCGTTCCATTTTTCATACGGGCCCTGCGGCGTCCTGGACCTTGCCACAAAAACGTTGTTGCAGACGCCTTGCGGATAAATCGTCGACGTGTAGCCGATATAGTAGTATCCGCCGAACTTGACCGCGCCCGGATCGCAGGTGGAGTAAAAATCCATGGAATCCGGCGTCGGATACACGGCGCGCGTTTCGGCGGTCCAGGTCTTGCCCCCGTCGGGCGAATGGCGGTAGGTGATCCAGTCCCATTCGCCCTTGCCGCCGGGCGCCGCGAACCAGGCGTCCAAACTGCCGTCGGCATTGACGAACACGCTGGGGCCATAACGGTAGCCGGCGCCGCCCTGCGTCGGCTCGTAGAGGTCTGTACCGGCATCGAGCACAGTCATATTCAGGTATTTGTTCACATCCGGCGGCACAATCATTTCCCCGTCCGTATAATCCCTGCCCTGCAGGGGAGTCGGCGTGACCGGCTTTTTCCACAAATCCGAGGC
>JAKJCA010000004.1 GCA_022706685.1 Bacillota bacterium | reverse complement strand
TAAGCGCCACGGCAAGCGCGCCGCGCTTTGGATTCCCTCCATTCCGCTTCGCTTCATTCCGGAAATCCAAAGCAATATCTTCCACCAGCAGTTTTCTTCACCGGTGCAGTTGAATTTACAATCGACGTACGGATTATTCTTCACGCCGTGATACTGCCTTCATTGATTTGTCGGCCCGCATGCTATATAATGCAAACTGCTCGGGGCAGCGAGGGACTACATCAGCCGGGAGGTATCGGTACGGGCAGACTGCATGAAACATATGCCAGGTCGTTCGCGCTCAACCCCGAACACGAAAGCGGATATTTTGCGTGCGTTGCCGATCTTCTGGACACGCCGGAAATCAAATGCCTTGCCTCGTTCGAGCAGCATCTGGATATCGACAGGCTGCAGCATGTTACGAGCGTTTCCTACCTTACCTTTGCCCTTGCTTTAAAATTCGGCCTCGATGTCCGCACCGCCGCGCGCGCAGCGCTGCTGCACGACCTGTACTACTATGACTGGCGAGAAAACGACTGGAGCCACCGGCCGCACGGCTACCTTCACCCCCGTTTTGCGCTGAAAAACGCGAACGCCCTTTGCGGACCGCTGGATAAAAAAACAGAAAATGCCATTAAGCGGCATATGTGGCCGCTGACTGTTCTGCCGCCGAAATATCCCGAATCGCTGGCTGTGTCGCTGGCGGATAAACACTGCGCGGCGAAAGAACTGCGTTATTCCCTTTCAAAAAAATACAGGGCCCGTCTGGATCGCAAGATCGAAGCGTACAGGTCCTGCTGAGCGGAGAAGGTATGGAAACAGCGGCAAGAGTTGTATTTTATTTTTTCATGTACAGCTGCATCGGGTGGGTCATCGAATCGATCTATTGTTCGGTCGCCGCGAAAAAGTGGGTGAACCGCGGCTTTCTGACGGGTCCGCTCTGCCCGATTTACGGAACGGGCGCGGTGGTTCTGATGGTCCTCGTCAATCCTTTCAAGGAATATCTGCACGCACGGCTTCCCGGCGGTTTCGGTTACGGCCTGCTGGCTTTCGCGGCAGTGGTAGCGGCCGGTATGGTCCTGTGCGACATCGTCGAGTTCATTACCAGCGTAATACTCGAAAAACTTTTTCACGCCAGATGGTGGGATTATTCGGACAAGTTCCTTAACATCCAGGGCAGAATCTGCCTGATGCATACTTGTTACTGGGGCATCGCAACGGCCGCTTTTCTCTATATCGTCCATCCCCTGGTGGATAGTGTCGGGCAAAAAATACCCGCCAGGGCCGTTTATCTGTCGCTTCTGATTATACTCGCCGTTTTCGCCGTCGATTTGTTCAACGCGGTGAAAAACGCGATGGATGTCAGAAAACTGATGGACCGCATGCGGTTGCTGAGCGAAAAAGTGTCGCGCACGGCTGCCGATTTCAAATCGAACGCCGGCGAATTGTATGATATGCTGCAGGAAAACGCGGCAAAGGGCAGGGAACGCTTCAAAACCTGGCGCGCGGAAACAGCCCGTCAAATCAACGAATTCAGGCCCTTCGCCGATTTTTCGCTCAAGGAAAAACTCAGCGGAATGAAACCGAATAATAAACAATTCAACCGCCTCATGCGCGGTTATCCGAATATCCGCCTGACCATGCAGCGCGGTGTCAAGAAACTCGACGAACTCGTCTCCGAGCTCAAAAACCGTATTACAGACAACGAAGATGAAATGTTTTAATCTCCTCGCCTGCCCTGCGGAAAAACGGCCTGCAATCGCCGCCGCGATAAACTTCCGAAAGAAGGATTGCCATGAAAACTGCCGAACAAGCTCTGAGATGCGCCCGGCAGCTCGGCGCAGCGGGTCCATACGCTGCCGCAGCTTCTTTTGAGGAGTGGGAAAAAAGGAAAGCCGTCATCGCCGGAAAAATCGCGGCGAAAACAGGTGTTAATTTTTCACAGCCCTGTGAAGCGCCCCCGGTCACCGTCACCGGTGAGACACATTTCGGCGCTTACAGCGTTCAGAATGTCTACTGGCAAACCCTCGGGCATTATTACACCGCCGGCAATATTTTTCTGCCCGCCGGGCACAAAGGGAAAAGGCCGGCCGTGATGCTGCCGCACGGGCATTTCGAGCATGGCCGCTTCAACGAAGACAGCCGCCGCCTCGCAGTCCGGCTGGCGTTGCTCGGCTGCGCGGTATTCCTTTATGACATGGTCGGTTGGGGCGAGGATAATCAGACACCTCACGCCGACAAATACAACAACGCCCTCCAGCTGCATAACAGCAGAAGAATTCTGGACCATATCAGCACCCGGCCGGATATCGACGATAAAAAAATCGCGGTGACAGGCGCGTCGGGGGGCGGAACGCAAACCATGATGCTCACCGCATTCGACAACAGAATTGCGGCGTCGGTACCCGTATGCATGCTGTCCGCAACCTTTAACGGGGGCTGCAAATGCGAATCCGGACTCGGATACTTCAGCGGACGCGGTTTCCGTACCAGCCACGCGGAAATTGCGGCGATGGCGGCACCGAGGCCGATGCTGGTTATCTCTATCGGAAATGACTGGACAAAAACGGTACCCGAAACGGAATTCCCCTGCCTCAAACGCATTTACGGCCTCTACGGGCGGCAGGATGCCGTGAAAAACGTTCATTTCGCCGACGGCCGGCACGACTATTGCGAGCAGAAGCGCGACGCCGCCACCCTTTTTCTGGCACTCGCGCTTGGTTTCGACCCGGGCTGCGCCGAAGATCCTAATGCGGTAATCCCCGCCGCGGAACAGATGACAACTTTCACGCCGTTCAGCCCGAGGCCTTCGCAAGCGTACACACAGCCAAAAGAGCTGTTCCGTGAACTTCTCGCTTACTATCAGCAGCCGGCATAAGCCGGTTGCGCGCGCAGGTCCATGGTCACTCCCGCCCGCCGAGGCGGGAGTTGCCATGCATTATGCGGCCGTCGAGCAGCATATCGGCGACCTGCATACCGCTGTTCATGGAGCCGAAAACCCCGTGGGCAAATTTCGGTATATACAATCCCTCGACGGGCGTTTTGACCGGCAGGCGCCTGCGGCCGAAATTATCCGGCACGCAGGCCATGTCGTAGATCGAACCCGTCGGCGAGCCGGAATAGCGCGCGTAGGTCGCGGGCGTCGCAATATCCAAAACGCCGATATACGCACTCAGTTCCGGTAAAAGATAGCGCCGCACAATGTCGATGATCAGGGAAGCCGTGTTTTCTTTCTTTTCGCGGTAAGCGGCGTAATCGGCTGCCCTGAGCGTAATCCAGTCATGCGCCGGCATCGGAACCGCCTGCAGGGAAAGCACAGGTTTGCGTCCTTCACGCTTCGGCGGGCAGGATATCCCGATATGGAACAGGTTTTCGGACAGCAGGCATTCCCCTTTTTCAAAGCCGGCGAACAATGAACGGAAAGCGCCGGGTCCGCTGGCGAGAACGGCATATCCGCAGCGTAGCGGCTCTATACCGGGCGGGTCGCCTGTCAAGCCGATATTGACGGTAAATGCCGAAGGCGTCATGCGGATGCGTCCGACCCTGCGGCGATACGCCGTTTTCAGCGGCGAATCATTCTCCGCGCCAAGCAGAACGCCGAGAGATGATTTAACGTCGGCGGTTGAAACGACCGATTCCGCCGTATAATACCCGCCGTTCGCCAGCCTCACGCCGCATACGGCGCCGCCGCCGGTAATGATTTCGGACACTTCGCTGTGAAAAAGCAGTTCGCCGCCCAGCGAGAGATAGCGTTCCCTCAAACGGTGCGGCAGATCGGTAAAGAGCCCTGCCGGCCGGTAAGCCCTGTCGAAGAGCGAGAACATGACGCCGACGGTCAGCAGCGCGGCAATGGCGCCGTTGGGCAGGCCGCACAGAGAAGAAAAGATTTGAAAAACCTCCATACAGCCGGAGCGTTCCAAACCGAAACGTTGCGCATAAGCCGCAAACGTTTTCGATGCGTTGGCGATAACGCGGGGGCATGTCGAAAGCATGCGCAGCGTATCGGCAAAACCGGGCGCGTACTTCAGGGAGTCAATCTCGCGGTACATTTTGCCGGAATAATCAAAAAACCGCTTGATATTCTCCGCATCCGACGGGAACATACGCCGCAGCATCTCTTCAAAATCTGACGCGCCGGACGGAAAAAACATGGCGTCGGTTCTGCCGGCGGCTGTATCCGCAACGAACAGCCGAATAAAATCGGGCCCGAATTCTTTCATTTCGAGCCCGATGCCGAGGTACCGCAGAATATCCGATATGTCGGAGGTCATTTGGCATGTTTCGAACAGCCAGCCCTGCCTGGCGTAAGAAGCGACATACCCTCCGCAAACCGCATTCTTTTCGATAAGCAAAACGCGGTTCTTTCTGCCTTCGCATCCGAGGAGATAAGCTGTTCCCGCCGTTAAACCGTTAAGACCCGCGCCGATAATGATGAGATCCCGCCGGTGTTGTTCATCCATATTTTGCAGCCTTTCCGCCCGCCGGCGAGCGCTGCGCGTTATTCCGCGGCCAGGCTGATTTCACCGTCTGCCGCTTCAACAGACACTTTGGTCAGGGGCCGATCCGGCCTGGAAACAATCAGCGAGGCGATGGCGTCCTCGACCTTGCGGCGGATGGTGTTGCGAAGGTCGCGCGCTCCCCGTGAGCCGCCTTCGGCCTGAGCGGCAAGCAGCGCGGGCACCTCGTCGCTCCAGGAAAACGCGATGCCTTTGTCCCTGAGCGGCTCGATGAGTTCACTCATGAGCAGTCCGGCGATATTCGCGAGGTCATCGGGGGTGAGGTCGTTGAAAATCACAATTTCGTCCACCCTGCCGATAAACTCCGGGCGCAGAAAGTCATTGAGGGCCTTCATCGTCTTTTCCTGCGTGGCCGCGCCTTTGGTTTTGGCAAAACCGAGCGCGCCCTCCTTACGGTCGCTGCCGGCGTTGGTGGTCATGATAATGATGGTGTTTTCAAAACTGACATTGCGTCCCTGCGCGTCGGTAATCCTGCCTTCGTCGAGGATTTGCAGCAGGATATTCATCACGTCGGGGTGCGCTTTTTCGATTTCGTCCAGCAGGATGACGGAATAGGGTTTGCGGCGCACTTTTTCGGTGAGCTGGCCCGCCTCGTCGTAACCGATGTAACCGGGAGGCGCGCCGATGATGCGGGAAACGGAGTGTTTCTCCATAAACTCCGACATATCCAAACGAATAAGCGTTTCGGGCGTGTCGAAAAGTTCCGCGGCCAGTTGTTTGACCAACTCGGTTTTGCCGACGCCGGTCGGCCCCGCGAAAATAAAGGATGATGGCCGGCGCCGCGGGTTAATCTGCACTCTGGCCCTCCTGATGGCCGCTGCGACGAGTTCAACCGCTCTGTCCTGGCCGATGATACGCTTTTTGAGGTTGTTTTCGAGCTCGGCGAGGCGGCGGATATCGCTCTCCATGATTTTCTGCGCGGGGATGCCTGTCCAGAGTTGAAGCACCTTGGCGATATCCGCTTCGGTGACGGCGTTATCGGCTGCCAGCCGTTCGAGTTCGGGCATACGCTCCTCGCAGGCGGCGATTTCCGAACGGGTACGGGCAATCAGTTCGTAGTCCTTTTCTTCTTTTTGCGGATCTTCGAGTTCCGCAAGCTTGTTTTTCAGTTGCGCGAGTTTCTCCTGTTCTTCTTCAAGCCGGCTGATGTTCACATTGCGTAAATTGGCGCAGGTGCAAGACTCGTCCAGCAGGTCGATGGCTTTATCCGGCAGGAAACGGTCGTTGATGTAGCGTTCCGAGAGGACGACCGTTTTAACAATCAGGGAATCGCTGATGGCGACTTTATGGAAATTTTCATAATAGTCCTTGACACCGATGAGCATGCGGACAGTATCGTCGATGGAAGGCTCCTCGATCCTGACCGGCTGGAGCCTTCTTTCGAGCGCGGCGTCTTTCTCAATGTATTTGCGGTATTCGGTAAAGGTTGTTGCGCCGATAATCTGCAGTTCTCCCCTCGAGAGGGACGGTTTGAGGATGTTGGCGGCGTTCATCGCGCCTTCCGCTTCGCCGGCGCCGACAAGGTTGTGGACCTCATCGATAAACAGGATAATATTCCCCTCGGCTTTTACCTCGTCGATGAGGCCTTTGATACGGCTTTCGAACTGTCCCCTGAACTGGGTGCCGGCGACAAGCGCGGTCAGGTCGAGCAGGTGAATCTCTTTTTTCGCCAATTTTGCCGGGACGTCGCCGTTGGCGATTTTCAGGGCGAGGCCCTCGGCAATCGCCGTTTTCCCCACGCCCGGTTCGCCGATGAGGCAGGGGTTGTTTTTCGAACGGCGGCAAAGGATCTGGACAGTGCGGTAAATCTCGTTTTCCCTGCCGATGATGCGGTCTATTTTGTTCTCGCGCGCTCTGCCGGTCAGGTCGATGCAGTACTGGGGGAGAAACTTGCGCTTTTTTTCTTCCTGCTGCGGCTGGCGTTTCTTTTTCTGCTTCTTCAGGAATTCCTCCAGCGTGGTTTTTTCTTTGCTTTCGGGCGGCGCTTCGTCCTCATCCTCATCGGCGTCTTCCTGCACGTCTTCCGTCTGTTCGGCGGCCTCGTCGTTTTTTTCCTTGCCGGCTCTCATATCGCCGAGCATCTGCATAAACGGCAGCGTGCCGGCGCCGCCGGGCTCAAAGCCGGTGCCGTCCGTATTCTCGAGCATGGCGGACAATTGTTCCGTGACCTCGTCGATTTCTTCATCGGTAATGCCCATATTCTGCATAATCTGCTTGATGGGGCCGATATTCATTTCGGACGCGCATTTCAGGCAGATGCCTTCCTGCAGCGATTTATCGCCTTCGATGCGCGTGACAAAGATCATCGCAGGCCGTATTTTACACCTGGAACATAGAATGGGTTTCATCAGGTTTGTTTTCTCCTTATCGAAATGCGGCGCTATCAGCCGCCGTTGCTTTTTGTTTTGTTTGCCTCGGCTTTTTCTTTAAACTGGCGGTAGGCGCCCGGGAGATAGCTGACCCACGCCATTGTCGCCAGGATTGCGCAGATAATCACGAGTACCATCATGACGGTCTCCGGCAGAACCAAGGCCGGTATTTTGTATGAAAAAGCCCCGAATCCCGGCGCAAAGCCGATGATCAGCAGCATCACCACATAAAAAGCGAATGTCGCCATTTTACCGTATATTTCAGCCGCGCCGGGTTTAATCCCCATGGAAAGCATGATGGCGCCGATCATGACCATGACCGCTTCTTTAAGCAAAAAGTAGAGAAAAACCCAGCTGAAAAGGTGCAGCGCATTGCTTGAGGATTTGCGAAACTCCGCAAAAAGCATCACAGCGATGACGATTTGCGTCAATTTGTCGGCCACGGGGTCCAGGTTCTTGCCCAATTCGCTGACCTGGTTGAAACGGCGGGCGATTTTGCCGTCGAGCGTATCGCTCAGGCCGGACAGCAGCAGCACGACCAGCGCCCAGATATATTTCCCGTCGTAAAACAGCCAGGCAAACACGGGAATCAGCAGAATTCTGATAACCGTCAGCAGGTTGGGAATGGTGAGACTGCCTTTGAAATAGTCTTTCATTGTGAACCCCCGATGATTGATGTGAGTTTTTCAAGCAGGTTTCCGGAAGTCAGGAAGGAAACGATATAGGAAGAGCGGACCGCCTCTTCCACCGCCGTACCGGCCAGCAGCCCGCCCGCGATAACGAGCGACTTGCCGATAAACCAAAGCACCCCGATACCGACCAGGGCGCCGAGCAGCCCCCCCATGGTTTTATTGACGGTTTTGATCACGGGCAGCCTGGCAAAACGGTCGATGAGGAAGATGATCAGTTTCAACAGCGTGAAACACACAAGAAAGCCCGCGACATACAGCGCCGCTTTGATAGCCGCGGTAAAAACCGGCTTGACCACGCTGTCGGTCAAACCTCTCGACGCTTCATCGACGCTGCCGTCGAAATCGCCGATGGCTTTGAGTATGTCTTCCGCGTCGACGCCGACAGACGCGGCGATGTCGGTTACGGTTTTGGGCAGGACCGCTTCCACAACCTGGCGCCGGGTCAAAGCCAGGGTCGAATCGACGCTGTCGGTCAGTCGCGCGTGGATGCTGTTATACGCCCTTTCGTCAACATACTTGTCATAGACAACAGGCGCCAGCGACCTGCTGAGCATAACGGCGGCGGCAAGCGACAGCGCGACCGCAACGAAAGTCAGAATCGTTTTAACGAAACCGTTTCGGATGCCCATGATGACGCAAACGGCAAACAGGACGACGAGAACAGCGTCCACGGCATATTGAAGAACCATCCTTCAGCCCTCCCGCGGCAACATCTCCGCATTTTCATTATAAACCAGGCGAGGGTATTGCGCAAATCACCGGCGCGGCGCGTACTTGTTTATTTCACCCGGAGACAGCACAAAACAGGCATTTCCCGCATAGGCGATGCGCATGCCCGAGCCGGTTTCGGCAGCGGAGAGCAGCTGCTCGCCTTTATCATTAAAAATCAGCAGGCCGCCTTCCGTGAGTACGCACACGTTGTGTTTGCCGCAGGCGACAGCGCTCACCTCGCGGTCGAGTTTCTTTTCAAACAGCGGCTGCCCTTGACGCGAAAACACTTTGATAAGACTGTCCGCTGTGTTGCCGAAGCGCGTCATGGCAACGGCGGTATTGCCGCCGGGCGAAAACGAAGCGGCCGCCAGCTCGCCGTTTACATAGGGGGTATCTTTTTTGCTGCCTTTGGCGCAATCGACAACGCTCAACAGTTTGTCGCCGACAGCCAGCAGCAGCCCGTCGTTGAGGAATTCCAGGCGCATCATCGCCGTGCTCCGGTAGACAAGCGGAGTAAACAGCGGTTTTTCGGATGAAAAATCCAGCACGACGAGTTTGGTATAGATCTCCGCGTTTTTCGTTGCGATCAAGGCGACAGCCGCGCGTTTCCCGTTGCCGGAAAGCGCGACAGCCGCAGCGCGTTCGGTGGCAAAGGAGTAGGCGTATACCTCGCGGCCGCGCCGGTCGAGAACATGCAGTTCGCACATGGCGCTGTCGGATTTCTGAGCAAAGGCGACGTTGCCTTTGCGGCCTATGGCGCCGGCCAGGATGACGTTGGCGCGGTGGTCCGACCTCAGAAGGCGGTAAGAGTCCATGACCTGATAATCACTGCCGCCCCGGTCAAAAAGGAGCGCCTGTGTGCCGTTGGTTTCGCATACCGCGTCCGCAAACCCGTGACGGCCTTCATACAGGACGTCGCCGTATGCGCTCACGACCTTGGCGGTGCTCTCGTCGACGAGCAGCACATTGCGGCCGAGCGCGACAAATGCGCGGGCTTCACCGGCAGCGGTTTCACAGGGAAACCCCGCTCCGGCTGCGATGCCCCCGACGGTGGTTCGGGCTGCATACCAGGCTTCGGCCGGTGTAATGCCCGCTGCCGCGAGCGCGCCAAGCGTCAGGGCAACGGCCAGCGCCGTTGCGCCGGCCGCGCGCAGAAAAGCGCCGTGCCTGCGTTTTTTGTTTTTCTTTTTACCTGCCCCTTTGCCCTTGAGTACGCGAAGGCTTGCGGTTTCCTGCTTTTGTTTCATCGTTCAGTCCCCATCATAGTTCGCCTTGAGCAGACAAAGGCCCCGGGCAGGCAGCGTGGCGCCGGCAAAGGCTCTGTCTCGGGATGCGATAATTTCTTCAATCGGTAGAAGCGCGGAATCCTGCCGGGCGCTTTCAAGCAAGGTGCCCGCCATAATGCGGACCATGTTGTATAAAAAGCCGTCCGCTTCGACGGTGAAACGGACCTCGTCGCCGCAGCGTTCGACGTTGAAAGACCGCACGGTTCTGACCGTACTGCCGCAGGACGAGCCTGCCGCACAGAAGGCCGCAAAGTCGTGCCTGCCAACGAAAGCGCGCGCCAGCGCCGCCAGCCGGTTTTCATCAAGCGGATGGCGGTAACGCAAAGTATATCTGTAATCAAAGGGATCCGGTACGGCGCTGTTCCGGATGCGGTAGACATACTCTTTGGACGTGCAGCTGTAACGCGCGTGGAAGTCGGCCGGAACCTCGTCGCAGGATTTGACGCAGATATCGTCGGGCAGGTAGGAATTCAGCGCGGCGACCAGCCTGCCGCAGGGTATGGCGCTTTCGGTCTTGAAATTGCAGCAGAACGCGCGCGCATGCACACCGGCGTCTGTCCTCGAGCAGCCGATGATGTTGGGTTGGCCGCCCGTAATGCGGCACACGCACTCCAGCAGCGTCGACTGTACCGTCACGGCGTTGGCCTGCATCTGCCAGCCATGGTAAGTCGTGCCGTCAAAGGCAAGAATCAGCCGCAGATTTCTCATCAAATCACCTGCGCGAAAAAGCGCTCAAAACGGAAAAATATGACGGCCGCCGCCAGCAACGCGATGATGGCCGCGGCGACGATATCGCCGGGTTTCAGCCGCATGATTTTCATCCGGGTGCGTCCTTTGCCGCCGCGGTAGCAGCGGCATTCCATCGCAAAAGCCAGCTCGTACGCCCGACGAAAGGAAGAAACGAAGAGCGGGACGAGAACGGGAACCAGCGCTTTGGCCCTGCTGACGAGCGAACCGCTCTCCCAATCGGCGCCGCGCGCTTTCTGCGCGTTCATGATACGGTCCGTCTCTTCAATAAGCGTGGGGATGAAACGCAGCGCCAGCGTCATCATCATCGCGATGGTATGGACATCGACGCGCAGCGCTTTCAGGGGCCTGAGCAGGCGCTCAAGCGCGTCGGTGAGTTCCGTCGGCTGGGTGGTATAGGTCAGCAGGGAACTGAAGACCACCAGGCAAATAATGCGCGCCGCCATAAACAGCGCGGTATAGACGCCCTTTTCCGTAATCTTAATAAAACTGTATTCAAACAGCATCTTCCCGCCGCTGACATAAAACACATTCAGCAAGGCGGTGAAAACGACGATGTAGACGATGGGCTTAACGCTCTTGGCGACCGTTTTCAGCGGCACGCGCGACAAGAGCACCGCAACGGTGACGAAAGCGCAGATCAGCCCGAGAGACCAGAAATTGCCGCACAGGAATATCAGGACGATTACCGCGAGCGTCAGGACGATCTTCATGCGCGCGTCGAGCCTGTGCAGCGGCGATTTACCCGGGAAGTACTGTCCTATGGTGATATCGCGTATCATCGGACCGCCTCCTTTCCGTAGAAACGAAGCAGTTCATCGAGCCCCTGCTCGATCGTGAAAATCCGGTCGCTGACCGGTAAACCTCTCGCCCGCAGGCCCTCAAAAATCTCCGTCACCTGCGGGACGTTCAGCCCCATGCTTTTAAGAAGCCCGCCTTGAGTAAATACTTCTTCAACGGTTCCCTGCATCACAACGCTCGAGCGGTGCATCAGGATAACGCTGGTGGCCAGGGCGGCAACATCTTCCATAGAGTGGGAAACCAGAATCACCGTGCTGCCGGTGCGCACGCGGTAGTCGGCGATGAGCTTGAGTATTTTCCTGCGGCCGGAAGGATCGAGCCCTGCGGTGGGTTCGTCCAGAATCAGCACTTTGGGTTCCATCGCCATGACGCCCGCGATGGCCGCCCGCCTTTTTTCGCCGCCGGAAAGGTCAAAGGGTGATTTCCCGAGCGCTTCTTCCCCCAGGCCGACATAGTCTGCCGCCGTACGCACCCTGCGGTCGATCTCGTCTTGCGGGAGTTTCATGTTGCGCGGGCCGAAGGAAATGTCTTTGTAAACGGTTTCCTCAAACAGCTGGTATTCCGGATACTGGAAGCAAAGGCCGACTTTGAAGCGAGTTTCCCGGATGGACTTCTTATCTTCCCAAATATCGCGGCCTTCTAGATACACCTTGCCGGCTTCCGGTTTCAGGATACCGTTGAGGTGCTGGATAAATGTGCTTTTCCCCGAGCCGGTCGCGCCGATGATGCCGACCAGAGCGCCTTCTTCAATATCGACGCTGATGTCGCGGATGGCGGCAACCTCGAAAGGGGTCCCTTTGCTGTAGAGATGGGTCAGGCCCTGTGTGGAAATGATCTTCATCGCGCCGCCTCCGCCGCCTTGGCGGCAGCCTCTACAAATTCCTGCACGGTGAGTATATCGCAGCCGATATCGACGCCGTTTTTATTCAGCAGAAAGGCCAGTTCTGTCGCCTGCGGAATATCGAGCCCCGCCGCTTTGATGACCGGGACCTGCGTAAACACTTCCCGCGGCGTACCCGTCAGAACGATGGACCCTTTGTCCATGACGACCACACGGTCGGCCATGGCCGCTTCTTCCATAAAATGGGTAATGTGAACGACCGTGATCCCCTTCTCCCTGTTAAGCCGGGAAACGGTTTTCATCACTTCCAGCCGGCCGCCGGGGTCAAGCATGGCCGTGGGTTCGTCGAGCACCATGCATTCGGTCTGCATCGCGAGGACGCCGGCGATGGCGACGCGCTGCTTCTGGCCGCCCGACAGGCGGAACGGCTCGCGGAAGCGGAAGTCGTACATCCCGACCTCGCGCAGCGCCTCGTCCACGCGCCGGCGGATTTCGGCGGGCGGAATGCCGAGGTTCTCGGGCCCGAAAGCGATATCGTCCTCAACAATGGTGGCGACAATCTGATTGTCGGGGTTTTGAAATACCATGCCGACATAACGCCGTATTTCATACAGCATTTTTTCATCGGCGGTATCCATACCGTTGACACGGACACTGCCGCTGCCGGGCACAAGAATCGCGTTGGTCAGTTTAGCCAGCGTCGATTTACCCGATCCGTTGCGGCCGATGACCGCCACGAATTCGCCCCTGCTGACGTCCAGGTTCAGATGCCTGACCGCCGGTTGAGCGCCGGGAGCGGCGCCTTCGTAAGTATAGGATACGTCTTGAAAACACAGGATACTGTCTTGCATTATCGGCTCCATACGCACGAGGACCCGCAAGGCAGGGCCAGGGCGCTTGATGTGACTTTCAGCCCGAGTTCATCGGCGGACACGCTGCCGCCGAAGCGCCGCGCGGCGAGGGAAGCGGCGATATACGCCATGGTGGATGCGGAGAGCCCCGCAGTATACGAATTGATGATCATCATCATCGGATCCCCGCTCATCAAGCGGCAGCAAAGGGAAAACAGTTCGTAGAGTTTGTCTTCGAGCTTCCATACCTCGGCATTCGGTCCCCTGCCGTACGAAGGCGGATCCATGATAATGATGTCATAGCGGCTGCCCCGGTTGATTTCGCGCTGGACAAATTTGGCGCAATCGTCCACAATCCAGCGCACGTCGAACCCGGCGGCGCCGCTGAGGGCCGCGTTTTCTTTCGCCCATGCGGTCATTCCTTTGGAAGCGTCGACGTGAACGACGGAGGCTCCCGCTTTCAGGCAGGCGATGGTCGCGGCGCCCGTGTAGGCAAAGAGGTTGAGGACGCGCACCGGCCTTCCCGCGGCCGACACCGTCTTGCGAAGCAGATCCCAGTTCGAGGCCTGTTCGGGGAAAAGCCCCGTATGTTTGAAGCCCATGGTGCCGATGCGGAAAACACAGTCGCTGTATTGCACCGTCCATTTCTGCGGCACGCTTTTGAAAAATTTCCACGCGCCGCCGCCCGAAGAGGAACGTTCGTACCGAGCGTGCGCGTCGAGCCACAGCGGATGTTTTCTCGGGGTGTCCCAGATGACCTGAGGATCCGGGCGGATCAGTACGACGCCGCCCCAGCGTTCGAGCCGTTCGCCGCGCGAACAGTCCAGCAGTTCATAATCTTCCCATTGCGGGGCAACCCTCATCGCTCGGCCCTTCTCACAGCAGACGTTCCCGGATGACATCGGCAATTTCATTGCCGAGTTCCTCGATTTCGGCGGCATCTTCGCCTTCGAGCATCACGCGGACCAGCGGTTCCGTGCCGGATACGCGCACCACCACACGCCCGCGGGAACCGAGGGCGGATTGGGCTTTTTCAACAGCCAGCCGTACTTCCTCGTCGGCTGAAAAGCGTTTTTTCCCGATGGCGGAAACCTTGATATTGATCATGATTTGCGGGTAGGAACGGATATCGGCGGCCAGCGCCGAGAGCGGCTTGCCGCTTTTTTTCATCACCCGTAGCACCTGCAGCGCCGTCAACTGGCCGTCGCCGGTCGTCGCGTAGTCGAG
The DNA here is from genome assembly GCA_022706685.1 of Bacillota bacterium. Classification (GTDB taxonomy): domain Bacteria; phylum Bacillota; class Clostridia; order Oscillospirales; family Acutalibacteraceae; genus UBA1447. The sequence goes on along the minus strand of JAKJCA010000004.1, from coordinate 73,668 downwards.
AAATATGACATGCCCCGATTGTTCGCCGCCGAGCCTGTAGCCGTTCTCGAGCATACGCTCAAGCACGTAGCGGTCGCCGACTTGGGTGCATTCAAAACCGATCTGCCTTTCGCGGCAAAAACGGTGCAGCCCCATATTGCTCATTACCGTCATGACAACCGTGCCCGCGGCGAGCCTGCCCTCGTTTTTCATGCTTTCGGCGCAAATAGCGAGAATCTTGTCCCCGTCGACGACTGCCCCGTTTTCATCCACGGCGAGCACACGGTCCGCATCTCCGTCAAACGCGAACCCCGCCGACAAACCGTTGGAAACGACATACTCTCCGAGCATCGAAAGGTCGGTCGAGCCGCAGGCGCGGTTGATGTTGGTGCCGTCGGGTTCGCAGGCGATAAAGGAACAGTTGACCCCCAGCCGCGGGAAAAGGCGCGCCGCCGTGGCCGAAGCGGAACCGTTGGCGCAGTCAAAAGCGACGTCAATCCCGTCAAGGCTGATGTCGACGGTGGATATCAGATGGTCGATGTAGTCGGAAACGGCCGTTCCGATATCCGAAACCCTGCCGACCTCGCCGCCGATTTTCACATCCGGGACGACTGTTTCGTCGAGAATAATCGCTTCAATCTCGTCCTCGAGCGCATCGGGCAGTTTGTAGCCGTCGGCCCGGAAAATTTTGATGCCGTTATATTCGCCGGGGTTGTGAGAGGCGGAAATCATGATACCGGCGTCGCAGTTGTATCGTTTGACAAGATAGGCGACGGCGGGCGTCGGCACCACGCCGAGCAGAAAGACGTCAGCGCCGACCGAGCAGAGCCCGGCGGCGATGGCCGCCTCCAGCATGTCCGAGGAGGCCCGGGTGTCCATCCCGATGAGCACCCGCGGCCGGATAATCTTCTCCTCGTTAAGAACCAGCGCGGCCGCCCTGCCGATTTTCATGGCAAGCTCGCATGTCAGTTCCGTATTTGCAACGCCCCTGGCGCCGTCCGTGCCGAAAAGTCTGCCCATTGTGTTCTCTCGTTTTCAAAGTGTCAGCTGGCTGCCGCCGGGCAGTTCGATCCCGAGATGCGCGTAGCCGGCCGGCGTGACCATTCTGCCCCGCGGCGTCCGGCTTAAAAAACCGACCTGCATCAGGTAGGGTTCATACACATCCTCAATGGTGATGGCTTCTTCCCCGATGGCCGCGGCAATGGTTTCAAGCCCGACGGGGCCGCCGTTATAATTCTTAATCATGGAATTCAGAATCAGCCGGTCAATCGAGTCGAGGCCGAGTTCGTCGATTTCCATCTTCTCAAGCGCGTGCCTGGCGCTGTCGAGTGTGATGGTACCGTCGCCTCGCACCTGCGCGAAATCCCGCGAGCGTTTGAGCAGACGGTTGGCTATTCTCGGCGTCCCCCTGGAACGCGACGCGATCTCCACAGCTCCTTCGCGGTCAATATCGATTTGGAGGATGCCCGCGCTCCGGTTGACGATGCGTGCGAGTTCTTCGTTGGAATAGAGGTCCAGGCGGAAAATGACGCCGAAACGGTCGCGCAGCGGCGCGCTGAGCTGACCGGCCCTGGTGGTGGCGCCGACCAGGGTAAACGGCGGGATATCGATACGGATCGACCGCGCCGAAGGTCCCTTGCCGATGATGATATCGATGCCGTTGTCCTCCATGGCGGGATAAAGCACTTCTTCCACGCTGCGCGAGAGGCGGTGGACCTCGTCGATGAACAGTACGTCGCCCTTGTTGAGGTTGGTCAGCAGGGCGGCCAGATCCCCCGGTTTTTCAATGGCGGGCCCCGAGGTCACCTTGAAACTGACGCCCATTTCGTTGGCGATAATGCCTGCGAGCGTGGTTTTGCCTAAGCCGGGCGGCCCGTAAAGGAGAACATGGTCAAGGCTTTCCCCTCTTTTTCGCGCGGCTTCGATGTAGACCGCGAGGTTTTGTTTGACCTTCTCCTGCCCGACATATTCTGCCAGCACGCGGGGCCGGAGGGTGACTTCATATTCCGCGTCGTCGGGCAGGAAGCCCGGATCCGCGATTCTGCCGTCGTCGTCCATGGGCATTTTCCGCACCGCCTTTACTGCTTGTTAAATGATTTCAGCGCCTGCGTGACATACTGCTGCGTGGTCAGGCCTTCCCCGAGGCGTCCGACCGCGGCGCTGGCTTCGGAACGGCTGTAGCCGAGCGCTTCCAGCGCGCTGACCGCTTCGCGGGCGGCGGAGGCCCCGGACAGCGCATCGGTCGCGGCGATACTGCCGGCGGAAATGCCCGACGGAATATCTCCCTTGAGCTTGTCTTTCAGTTCGAGCACAATCCTTTGCGCGAGTTTGGGCCCTACGCCCGGCGCGCGAGTAATCATAGCTGTATCGCCCGCTGCAATGCACAAGGCCAGGGTATCGGGTTTGAGGGCGGATAAAATTGCCAGCGCGACCTTGGAGCCCACGCCGTTGACAAGAATCAGCAGTCGGAAAAACTCCAGCTCGGTTTCATCGGCAAAACCCAGCAGTTCAAACGCGTCCTCTTTGATGATGAGGTGGGTGTAGAGCGTCACCACGCTGCCCGCCGGGCCGATGCGGTTGAGCGTGTTGGCGGTGACCAGGCATCTGAAACCGATACCGCCGCAGTTGACCGCGACGCTGGTGTCGTCGGTATAAAGCAACTCGCCCGTCAGGCTGTAGAACATCAAACGCGCCTCCCTAAACGATTTAAAGCATAGGATGCCTTTGCATCAGCGAACCGCTCGAATGCGCGTGGCAGATCGCCAGCGCCAGCGCGTCCGCCGCGTCGTCCGGCTTGGGGATTTCTTTGAGGTTGAGCAGCAGCTTGGTCATCTCCTGCATCTGCTTTTTCTCCGCCCTGCCGTAGCCGACCACACTCTGCTTGACCTGCAGGGGCGTATATTCGAACACTTCGACGCCCCGCTTTTTCGCGGCCAGGGCCAGCACGCCCCTCGCCTGGCTGACGTCGATGACGGTTTTCGCGTTGGTGTTGTAAAATATTTTTTCGATGGATACCGCGCGCGGGGCGTACTTTTCCATCACGGCGCCGATGCCGTCGTAGATCGCCTCGAGCCGGCCGCTGAAATCCGTATTCGCTTCGGTCGTCACCGCGCCGTAGTCGAGCACGGTGAAGTGGTTGTTGTGATAGTCGACCACACCGAAGCCGACGATGGCATAACCGGGGTCGATGCCGAGAATCACCATTATTTGCTCTCCCTTTCCCTGACGACAAAGCGCGTCGGGGTACCCTCAAGGCCGAACACCTCGCGGATGCAGTTGTCAAGATAACGCTGGTAACTGTAATGGAAAAGTTCCGCGCTGTTGACAAAACAGACGAAAGTCGGGGGTCTGGTGGAAGCCTGCGTCATGTAATAGATTTTGAGCCTTCGGCCTTTGTCGGTCGGCGGCTGGACGCGGGCAGTGGCGTCAGCAAGCACCTCGTTGAGCCGTCCGGTCGAAATACGCATGGCGTTCTGGTCATCGACAAACTTGATCAGTTCAAAGAGCCGGTCGAGCCGCTGCCCGGTTTTTGCCGAAATAAAAATAATCGGCGCGTAGGACATGAAGGCAAAGTCTTTCATCAGGTCCTTGCGGCTGGCGTCCATGGTTTTGCCGTCTTTTTCGACTGCGTCCCATTTGTTGACCGCGATGACGCAGGCTTTGCCCGCCTCATGCGCGAGGCCGGCGACTTTGGAATCCTGCTCGGTAAAACCTTCAAGCGCATCGATCATAATGACGCAGACGCTCGCGCGCTCGATGGCCATACGCGCGCGGATGACCGCGTATTTTTCGATGCCTTCCTCCACTTTGCTCTGCCTTCGCAGGCCGGCGGTGTCGATAAAGATAAAACGGCCGAACTTGTTTTCGACCAGGGTGTCGACCGCATCCCTGGTTGTGCCGGCGACATCGGAAACAATCACGCGCTCCTGCCCGGCTATGGCGTTGACAAGCGAGGATTTGCCGACATTGGGTTTGCCGATGACGGCGACCTTGACGGTGTCGCCCGTTTCGCCGTCTGCTTCGGCTTCCGGAAGATGTTTAATGACCTCGTCAAGCATATCCCCGGTACCGAGACCATGGACGGAGGAAACCGGAAAAGGATCCCCGAGCCCGAGGCTGTAGAACTCATACAACTCCGCGGGCGGCTCGCCGATGCTGTCGCATTTATTGACGCACAATACGACCGGTTTGCCGCTTTTAATCAGCATGGCGGCCACTTCGGCGTCGGCGGCGAGAACACCGCTTCTGATATCGGTGACAAAAATGATGGCATCCGCGCTCTCAATCGCCAGTTGCGCCTGGCGGCGCATGTGCGAATAAATCGCGTCGTCGCTGTAGGGTTCGATCCCGCCGGTGTCGATGAGCAGAAACGTTCTGCCGAGCCATTCGCAGTCGCCGTACAGGCGGTCTCTCGTCACGCCCGGCGTGTCGTCGACAATCGCGAGCCTGCTGCCGATGAGTTTGTTGAAGAGCGTCGATTTGCCGACGTTCGGCCGGCCGACGATCGCCACGACGGGCTTGCCCATGTTACCTTGCCTTTCCGAGGATTGCGGCGAGAAATTCCCGCGCATCCGCCGAGACGGGGGTGACCTTCACCGAAAGGACTTGTTCAAGTTGCGCCGGCGTCATCGAGTCGAGGAACATGTCGCCTTCGCTGCGAAGCGAACTTGCCGGAATCAGCACTTCATCGCCGAGCGGCCGGCCTTTTAAAGCAGCGGTATAATCCGCACCGGTCAACAGCCCCGCAACAGTGATATTTTCCCCGAAAAACAGGTTGTCGATGCGCAGCGTATTAACCTTTAAATTATCACATTTTTTGAGTGTTTCGTCAACCAACAGGCATATCAGCGGGTAGGCGGCGGTGCCTGTGGCGATTGTGATTTGCCGCGGCCGCAGGCCGCGCCGGGCGCGCAGTTTTTTATGGTTGGAAAGCTCCCTCAGGAAGCTGTCGCGGAAAAGCGCCCATAGCCCCACGCCGTTTTCCAGCTGGCAGAAATCGCCGTAGAAATCCGACGGCGGAACCGGCAGCTGCGCTTTAAGAAAGAACTCATCGGCCGGATACGCGAGTGTTTCCCCCTCGCCCGGACCGATGCCGGCATTGAAACGGGCGACGGTTTCAATCACCGAACGCGCGCCTTCTTCGTCGTAGGGTCTGATTTCGGGAAGGCCCTCCCTGAAACGCGTCAAGCCCACAGGGACCACGGCGATGCTCTGGACGCCCGGAGTCAGCGCGCTCAGGTCGCTGAGGCTCCGTTCAAGTTCGGGCCCGTCGTTGATGCCGGGGCAAAGCACAATCTGTGCGTTGATTTTGATGCCGGCCGCGGCGAAACGTTCCAAAAGCGCAAGACTTTTTCCCGCTTTGGCATTGCCGAGCATCCGGCAGCGCAAGGCGGGGTTCGTTGTATGAACGGACACATTGACGGGGCTGATGTGCATCTCGACGATGCGGCGCGCTTCACGCTCGGAGAGGTTTGTCAAGCTGATGTAATTGCCGTGCAGAAAAGAAAGCCGCGCGTCGTCGTCTTTGAAATAAAGACTCTCACGCAGACCGGGCGGCAGCTGGTCGATGAAGCAGAAAATGCACTTGTTGGCGCAGCGCCGCCGCGAATCCATCAGATAGGTTTCGAAACAAAGGCCGCTTTCTTCTTCCTCGGCCTTTTCAAGGCGGACTTCCCTGAGGACGCCGCCTTCGCTTTCGATACCAAGAAGCGGATTGCTCTCGCCGATATAAAACCGGTAGTCGAGCACGTCGAAAATCGGTTTCCCGTTAACGGAAACAAGTTTTTCACCGGCGAGAATCCCCTGCCGGCCGGCCGGCGAACCGGGAAGCACGCCCTCGATGACAACCGCCATTCCATCACCCCCGGGGAGCGTAAAGAAAAAGGCAGAGCAGGATGCTTTCCCCCTCTGCCTTGACCTGGCGTCCGCCGGCGGTTTTACGCTTCCTTGTTGACAACTTGCCTGCCCTTGTAATAACCGCATTCGGGACAAATACGGTGCGGTCTTTTGAATTCACCGCATTGGGAGCATTTAATCAGCTCCGGCGCGCTGATTTTCCAGACATTGGAACGCCTTTTGTCGCGCCTTGTCTTTGAGACTCTTCTTTTCGGTACCGCCATGTGAGCACCTCCTTAACGGCTGTTGCGGCAGCCGGAATTATTGTTTCAGAAACTGTTTGAGCGCCTCGAGGCGGGGATCCGCCGGCGCGGCGCAGCCGCATTGGGTTTCGTTGAGATTGGCCCCGCAGACACCGCACAAGCCGCGGCAATCGTTCCTGCACAGAATCTTTGAGGGAAGGGCAAGGATAAAATCCTCGCGTACCATCGCGTCAAGGTCGAAACGCATGCTTTCGAGAAGAATGAGTTCGTCGTTGTCTTCATCGTTAAGGGATGTTACGAGGACATGGTTGACCGGAACGCTCATGGGGAGCCGCACATCGGCCGCGCACCGGTCGCAGAGCGCGAGCACCACGGCTTCGGCCTTTGCGGAAAGGCGCACCACACCCGCGGCGTTGTACACTTTGCCGGTGACGCGGGCGGGATTATCCAGCGAAAGGCCCGCTCCGATTTCATCAGCCGCCCAGCCGAGGCTGTAATCGAACGGGATCTGCGCCCCTTCGTTGTTAAATACAGGCTCGAGTTCAAGGAACATAAGGCCACCTCAAAAAACCGCGCACGGAACATTATATAGTCGTGCGCGGCATTTGTCAACCAAAACCGCAGGAGTGTTTAATATAAACACAGAAAGGCGTTAAATATTTTTACAGAATTTAAAAATCGTTTCCGGCAGTTCCTCCTTATCGGCTGAAACGGTAAAGACAAACGCTACGCCCGTCTCCTTTTCAAGCAGGCCGACGTTCTTGAAAAAGCGGCCGATGTCTTCCTGATCCCTGCCGATAATGCGCAGTGTGCCGTCGATGAGCATATCGGTTATATCATGGTCGCCGGAACACACTCCGCAAAGAAACCCGTAAAAAGCATCCGGTCCTGAAAGCGAAAACCGGTCGGTCTCGATGAGGCGGGCGCGGTGACTGACATCATAGATGAGTTTCGGTTCCTTTTCAACGCAGACAACGTTGCCTTTCGAGCTTTCAACGGCGCGGTTGACCATTTCCACGAGCCTTTTGGTTTTCCCGGAGCCTTTGTGCCCGATGATGAGCGATATCATGGTAATCTCCCCCTCTTGCTGTCCGGCCGTTACAGGCCGAGTTTTTTTTCGAGTTCCCGCTTGCTCGCCTCATAACCGGGTTTGCCAAGCAGGGCGAACATATTTTTTTTGTACTGCTCGACGCCGGGCTGGTCAAAGGGATTGACGCCGAGGATATAGCCCGACACGGCGCAGGCTTTTTCAAAGAAATAAATCAGCCAGCCGAGGTTGTATTCGTCCTTCCGGTCCAGCCGCAGGACAACGTTGGGCACTTTGCCGGTGTTATGCGCCAGGACTGTCCCCTGGAAAGCCTTGTAGTTGATTTGCGACATTTCGACCCCGGCGAGGTAATTGAGTTCATCCCCGTCGTCTTCCTCAACGCCCATAACAATATCGGTTTTGGGCTTGTCGAACAGCACGACGGTTTCGAACAGGATGGGGCTGCCCTCCTGCACAAACTGGCCCAGCGAGTGATTGTCCGTCGAATAAATCGCCGATGCGGGGAAAAGGCCCTTGCCGTCTTTGCCTTCGCTCTCGCCGAAAAGCTGTTTGAGCCATTCGTTCATCATGGCGAAACTTGGTTCGTAGGAAACAAACATCTCGACGGATTTGCCGGTGCGGTAGAAAAGGTTGCGAAGCGCCGCGTAACGCAGGCAGGGGTTGGCTTCGAAGCAGGGCTCGCGGTAAGCGGCGCAGGCGTCCACCGCTCCCTGCATCAACGCGCAAATATCCACGCCCGCCGCTGCGATGGGCAGCAGCCCGACGGCGGTCAATACGGAATACCGCCCGCCGATATCCTCCGGAACGACAAATGTCTTGTAGCCTTCCTGCACAGCAAGGCGGCGCAGGGTGCCTTTTTCCCTGTCGGTGGTGATGTAAATTCTGCCGGCCGCTTCTTGAGGCGTATATCTTTCCAGCATATATTTTCTGAATATGCGAAAGGCGATGGCCGGCTCGGTGGTGGTGCCGGATTTGGAGATAACGATGAGCGAAACTCTTTTACCGTCGCAAAGTGTCAGCAGCTCGTTGAGCGCGTCGGGACTCAGCGAGTTGCCGGCAAAGTAAATATCGGGTGTCTTTTTGGGCAGGGCGTTGTAATGCTGGGAATGAACAAACTCCACGACAGCCCTCGCGCCGAGATAAGAGCCGCCGACGCCGATAACGATAAGGACATCGGTGTCGGCGATAATTTTCCGCGCGGTCCGAAGGATATCGTCAAACTCCCCGCGGTCATAGCCGCAGGGAAGATCGCGCCAGCCGAGGAAAGCGGAACCCTCTCCTTCGCCGTCTGCGACCAGTGCGCCGGCTTGCTCGGCCTCGCCGCTGATGGACTCGAGCGCTCCCTCTGCAAGAAATTCCTCCGCATAACGGGTAATGAGTTCAACAGCCAAAACGAAAACCTCCGCCGATACTGGATTGTGTTTTTATTGTAAACCAAAGCCCCGCATTATTCAAGCAAACGGCCGAGAATTCCTGCGTTTGCCCGCCTGCCCCGCTGCGCTTGTGCCGCGCCGCAGCATCAGGGTATAATAAACGCATCAACTAAACAGGGCGGTATTGGATGAAAGCGGCTTTCTATACACTCGGCTGCAAAGTCAACCGCGTCGACAGCGGCGCCATGGGCGCCGCGCTTGAGAAGGCGGGGTACGAAATCGTCGGCCCGAACATCGAGGCCGATGTCTATGTCATCAATTCCTGTACGGTGACAGCCGAAAGCGACAGAAAAACGAGGCAAGCCGTGCGAAGGTTCCGTCACAACCGCCCCGGCGCGGTGATCGTCCTTGCGGGCTGCCTGCCTCAAGCCTTCCCGGACAAGGCCGCCGAAACCGGCGCGGACATTGTAACCGGCAACAAAAACGCCGCGCAGCTGCCCGGGCTGATTGAACGCTTTTTAACAGATAGACAGACGCTGTCCGCTGTGACACCCCACGCGGCGGGCGAAGCATTCGGGGCGAGCGGCGGCTCATTCGAAGGCGGGCGCACGCGCGCGGTCGTAAAAATCGAGGACGGCTGCGACCGCTATTGCGCCTACTGCATCCTGCCCTATGTCCGGGGTCCTGTGCGTTCCAGAAGCCTGCAAAGCCTGCGTGAAGAATTGGCGGCGCTCGAAGCGGCGGGATACCCGGAAGTGGTGCTGACCGGCATCAACCTGGCCGCGTTCGGCAGGGATACCGGCAGCAGTCTGCTCGAGGCAGCGGCGCTTGCCTGCTCGCATGAGGGTTTCAAAAGAATACGCCTCGGCTCCCTGGAACCGGATTTGCTGACGGATGAAATGATTGAACAGTTGTCGAAACTGCCGAAACTGTGCCCCCACTTCCACATTTCACTGCAAAGCGGCTGCGGCCGGATACTCAAAGCGATGAACCGCCGCTACACCCCCGACGAATTTGAGGCAGCCGTCAATCTGATACGCGGCGCTTTCCCCGGCGCGGCCATTACGACGGACATCATCGCCGGCTTCCCGGGGGAGACGCAGGCGGATTTTGAGGAATCGCTGGCGTTCGTTCAAAAAATCGCTTTTGAAAAGGTCCATATTTTCCCGTTTTCCGCACGGCCGGGTACCGCCGCGGCGCGGCTGCCGGGCGCGGTCGACAGGGGCACGATACAAAAACGCTGCCGGCAACTCAACGCGGCAGCGCAGGAAATACGCTCGGATTTTCTGCGGCGGCAGACGGGCAAAACCGTCGAGGTGCTGCTCGAGCAGAAGGGACCCGACGGGCTGTGGATTGGCTACACCTCCAACTATACACCGGTCGCCGTCAGCGGCACCGGGCTGCGGCGCGCGATGATAGTCAGCGCGCGCGTCACGAGGGCGGACGAGACGCGCTGTTTAGCGGAAGTCTAATAAAACTTGCTCGATACATAGAGGCTGTGAGAGGCTGTGGGACGGTTTATCTGTCTTACTGCCTTTTTCAAACCGCCAAGTTGTGTTCTCATCCGGTATAGCTGCCCAGTTCAAGCCCTTTTTCAACAAAATATTTGTATGTCTCAAACTCGACGGTATTGGGTATTGAATGATCGCTGTGCAGGGTATATCCGAATCCTTCTTTCACAATCGGAATCTTTGCCTCAAGCTCGGCGTCAATGATCTTTCTGTCATTGGAGTACAGAGCGCGGACATCGATGCCGCCCATCAAAGACAGCCTGTCGCCGTAATTTTTATATATACGCAGAAGGTCCATCCCCGCCTTCACTTCGATGACCTGCAGGCAGTCAATGCCCGCTTCCATCATGCCCGGCAGCAGCGGTTCCACAAAGCCGCAGGAATGCATAATGACCGGCAGGTTCAGGCTCTTGGCAAAATCAATCGTATATTTGTGCGCCGGTTGAATCAGTTCTTTATACATGGCCGGCGACATGAACGGCCTGTCTTTAAAGCCCATATCTTCATAATACCAGATACCATCCGGCTTGCCCGCTTCGCTGAACAGCATTTCCTGCATGGCAACGGTCGCCCTGGCATAATCCATCGCCATTTCGGCAATCCATTGAGGCTCCAGCGCCATGCCGACGAGCATATTCTCGTGGCCGCAGACAGGATGCATCAGTTCGAAAACGTTGACGCCGCTCCAAACAAAAAAACGCTGTTTTTCGGCGGCTTTTTTCTTCGCGGCAGCATATCCCCAGAAATCAACTCGTCTCTCGGACGGGGTAATCAAGGGCTGTATTTTTTCATAATATGCCCTGCTGTCTTTGACGGAAAAATCGATGTGTTCCGGCGTGGTGTCGTGTTTTTTATGCCGGCGCAGGGTCGCGCCGTTGCCGTCAAGTGTGGTATAGGTATCCTCATCTTCGGTCAGCCTTTCCGGCACAAAATCAAGGTCGGCCGTAAAATTGAACGGCCAGGAACCCGCAAAATCAAAACCGAAAATGTCCTCCAGGCTTTCATTTTCATTGATTTCACCCTGGCTTAACCATGTTTTATGCGTATCACCCCAAAAATGCTCATACAGCCCGATCCTGTCCGCCTTTTTCCTCTGAAGGTTCCGCGATATACGCTCAATACCTGTCATCATTATTATTAAAGCCTCCGTTTCAAAATCTAAAACAACATGTGCTCGATATAAGCGTCGGAGAACGCGGCGGAGTTGGTCAGTTCTAAGTAGACTGCTTTTTTTGCTATCTCATCGGCTAATGCCATCTTCTCCGGTGATACGGCGCAAAGGATACAGCCCGCAAGGCTGCTGTTGCCCACGGCGGCCGTTTTCTTTTTGAGCTGTTCGGGCAGCAGACCGAGACGGACCGCGTTGGCGGTATTGATATAACTGCCGAAGCCGCCGCTGATAAAGACATCGGCGATGTCATCGAAAGCGACGCCGGAGCGGGCGACGAGCAGTTCGATGGCCGCGGCGATGGCCGCTTTGGCCAGTTGCAATTCCCTGATATCCTCAGCGTACAGGCTGACGCCGTCACAAATTTCAAAACTGCCGCCGAGCAGCCTGCCCGTTTCATCGAGAATGCCGTTTTCCAGCAGCTGCGCGGCGATATCGATGAGGCCGGAGCCGCAGATGCCCATGGCGGGTTTGTTGCCGATGGTCCGCACACGGGGGTTGCCGTTAACCAATTCAAACGAGCAAACCGCGCCGTTGACCGCGCCCATCCCCTGCCGGATGCTCGCCCCCTCAAAAGCGGGGCCCGCGGCGGCTGAGGTGCACCAGATTTTACCGCGGCCGTAGAGGGCGATTTCGGCGTTGGTACCAAGGTCGATGAGCATGGCGAGGCCGTCGTCCTGCGCGGGCAAGGCGACGATGCCCGCCGTGATGTCGCCGCCTGCGAAACTCGCCATGCCGGCGACCGAAACGACGTCCCCGCCGACACTCAGGCCGAGCGACGCGGCGGACGCCCTGCGCGATGACAGGAAAGCGGGCGTATACGGCGCAAAACCGAGGCCGGAGCAATCTTCGTTAAAAAAAATGTTGAGCATGGCGGTGTTGCCGCTGACGGTCGTGCTTTCGAGCCGGGCGGCAGGGAACTCCTTGAGCAGGCCGAGAAGCATCGAATCGATTTGCGCGGCGACGGTACGCTGCAGTTCGCCAAGCCCGCCGGTATGGATGTGCTTGACCCTCGAAATGACGTCGGCGCCAAACGCGGCCTGACGGTTTTTTTCGCCTTTTGTGGCGAGAACAGAGCCCGAGGCATCGACGAGCGCCGCGACCAGGGTGGTCGTTCCGATATCGACGGCGGCGAAGCAGCGACCGTCACCGTTTTCTCGCTTTTCTACGCCCGCGCCGGCGATCGCCATACCGGAATCGGATGGTATTTCAACCGTGCAGTCGCCTTCGAGCGCGACACGGCAGGCAAGGCGCATCCCCTCCGAAATCTCCTGCGGCGAGAGCATGCGCTGTTCGACGCGCGACAGGGGCGGAGGCGTCGTCAGAAAGTGGACTTTACACTTGCCGCAGCTGCCGTTGCCCGAACAGACAGAGTTGATGTCGTAACCCTGCGTTCTTAAAATATTCAGCAGGTTCTCCCCTTTTGCAGCCGCAAGGGTTTGAGGAACCCCGTCCTTCAAAATAGTCAGCGTCAAATTTATCTCTCCGTTACCCGTTTCGTTGATTGAATGTTTGAAACCGGCGCAAACTTCACGCCGCTTTGCGGCCTGTGGCTTAGAGGGTTTGGAAGACAGAGCGCGAAGATGGCGTCCGTCCTGCTTTCAAGCGCGTCGGCTGCCGCCGCCCTCCCGCCGAGTTTGGCAATTTGCGAAGCGCTCACTACGGCGGGAACCGTACCCCGCGCCGCCGCGGCTTTGAGCACTTCCATGCCTTTTTCATTGGCGGCGAGCACGCGCGCGTACAGCGGAGCGCCGTCGGAGTCGGCAGCGCGGATACCGAGAAAGGCGCTTAAAACAATCCTTCTGATTCTGGCGTGGGAATAGCGTTTGGTTTTCGCCGCAAGGCAAAGCGTCTCCAGGTCCGCGGTTTGCATGGCGGCTTTGATGATACGGTTTTCAATACCCTCCGAAATATCCGGCAGCGCCCGGAACTCTTCGGGGGGCATGCGCCTGAGCGCGTAGAGCACCGCCGTTTCAAGTTTGCCGTAATCCGCGGGGGCGCGCCCGGAGGCGATTTCCTCTTCCAATCCTTCGGCGGAAGCCTGCGGGAGAAACGCGGAGAAAGCCTCGCCGTTTCTGATCATCGAGCGGATTTGCGATGCGCTGCGGTATGTGCCGTCGGCGCGCTCGCTGTCATGGCCGGCGCCAATTCTTTTTACGGCAAACGGTTCGATGCAGGAACCGAGTTTTCCGAGCGCCGAGAGGTATTCGACGGCGAGGGTGTCGTTGGGGGTGGTCAGCGGCAACGCGGTTTGTCTGCCGAACAGGCTCACGGCGCACCTTTCCCGTATCGCGGCAAGCGGAAGACCGCTTTTCAGCTGCGCGCGCACGGCGGCGTTGAACGGTTCGCCCGACACACCCTTTGCCAAACGGCTTAAGGCAGCCGTATCGCCGCATTCGCTGCCGAAACTCAGCGTATCGACGCAGCCGAGGCCGTCGAGCAGGGATACGGCGCCGAAAGCGAAAGTTTGCGCCGTGGCGCAAGCCCATGCCACGGGCAGTTCGAGGACCAAATCAGCGCCGCAGCCGACCGCAATGGCCGCGCGCGCGTTTTTTTCCGCGATGGCGGGCTCGGCGCGCTGCACAAAGTTGCCGCTCATCACAACGGCGACATGCGTCGCTCCGGTAAGCTGCCTCGTCTGCCGGATATGGTAGTCATGCCCCAGATGAAAAGGGTTGTATTCGGCCACAATACCGGCAACCTTCATGTTGAGCACCTCTCGGGCCGGTTAACCGACATCGAACGCCGTCAAGGTGCCTGCCGCCGAAATATCCCACTCGACGAAACCGGCTTCGAAGGCGGGTGAACCGCGCTTGAGCCGGAAATCCCTCGCGCAGGCATCCACAAAACGCGGGTCTTCGAATACCCCGTGATTGTAGTAGCCGCGGCAGCGCGCGGTGATGGGATAGATTCTATCAAAAATATTCGTCGTCGAGCCGCTGAGAACGATTGCGCCTCGGCAATAGTCCCAGTAAAGGTTGCTGTCATCCACAAACTGCCCTTTGGTGATGCCCGTATAAATCGGCTGGTTTTTCGAAACAATGATGTTGTTTTTCAGAAAAAGGGATGTGTGCTCCTCCACTCTGGAAACACGGACCTGGCCGTCGGCGTTGAAGGCGAAAATATTGTTGCGCACAAGATTTTCGCGGCCGTAGTGCTGGTGGAAGCCCTGCGAAGAGCAGTCGTAGGCAAGGTTGTTCTCCACCGTGATGCCGGTGGAACCCTCGTCGAGGTAAATGCCCCAGCCGCCGTAGCCGCTGCTGCCGCTGTAGCAACCGACGTCGTGCACCACATTGCCGCTGACGACGGTATGCGGCTGCATGCCCAGCGTATAGATGCCGCCCATATCCGCCAGCCAGCCCTGGCCGATGTCGTAAATCAGATTATCGGAAATTTTCAGATAATCGGTCACATTGTAGCCGTAGCCCCACACCCAGCCGGCGGATATTCCAGTGTAGAAGCCGTCGTGAATTTCATTGTGGGAAATTTCGCACTCACGTGCGTGGATGAGCAGCACGCCGATGGCGTTGTTGAAGTTTCTGCCGTATCGGTAAATATGGTTATCGGACACTTTAATATTCCGCGTCACCCGCGCGTCGCCCGGCTGTAAATTTTGCCCTTCGATAAAGACGGCGTTGGCGCCGATTTTATAAAACAAAGAGCCGGTGACCGAGCAGTTTTGGCAGTCGGCGCCGATTTTGATGCCGCTGGCGCCGATATTCTCGAGCCTGCAGGAGGTAAACGCGATATTTTCGGCGTTTTGAACCAGGATGCACGGCGCGACGCCGTACGCCGCCTGCGAGTTCTCGAGCGGCTGCGGTACGATGTTCCACTCGCTGTCCCTGAACGTGATGCCTTCAAAGACGATGCCGTCGACCGAGTCGATGCTCATGATTCGCTCGAGCTTGCCGGCATAGAGGACCGTTGACGCGATGTCTTCGGAGGGTTCGGGCACATAGGCGAGTTTGCCCGTGACCTGGTCGAGGTACCATTCGCCGGGTTCGTCGAGGGCTTCAAAAACATTTTCGAAGAAATAACGGTCGCCCTCGCTGATGGTCATGCTCGAGGGTTTCGAAAGGCGCACATAGCCGGTGGCGGGATCAAAACTCTCCAACGGGATGAGTTCATCTTTCCAGAAATGCAGAATGCGCACGTCGACATCCTTGAGGTTGTGAAACGCGAACATATCGGCCGGGTTGGCGTTGAAAGAAAGGTTCGCTTTGAAATAGGTGCTGTCGGGTGCGAGCTCGTCCGCGTGGTTGACCGAAGCGACGTTCAGTTCGCCTTCTTTCGGAAAGCGGGGCCTCGGCAGGCTGGTGCCGCCGCGGTATAATGTGTTAAACGCGGTGCCGGGCTCCAACTGCGTTGTCCATGCCGGGACGCCGTTGACGGTTTCGGCCCTCCAGCCGCTGACGGGAACCGCGCCGGATATTGCCGGCTTCTCTCCCGGATAAGCTTTGTACGTGACGTTGCCCAGGTCATCGGGACCGAATTTCAGCGTCGCGGCGGGGAAATAGGCGCCTTCCCTCAGCCAGACGGTCACATCTTTGAGGATACAGTCGCTGCCTTCGCCGCAGTCGATGTTCTTGAGTTTCTTCAGCCGTTCTTTCGCTTCTTCGATGCTGGCGAGCGGCCCGTCTGTTCCCTCTGCATTGGGTTCGGGTATTTTACCGCTCCACAGGTCGCTGCCCAACGGCGATACGACAAGGTCGTGGGATCCCATGACGAATTCCTCCGTTTCGCCGCCTCCGGCGTTATATTCTGCGGGCGGGATCATTTTCAGCGCGGTGAGCAGAATCAGAAAAGCGTCTTTGAACCCCGTAGTACCGTCGGCGTCGACATCCGCGCGAAGCGCGCTGTCGCTCTGCAGGGGCGCGATACCGAAGAGGGCGCGCAGAAGAAGCACAAAGTCGGAAATGCCGACGATGCCGTCGCCGTTTTTATCACCCAGGTAAAACGGCGCCGGCGCGGCGCCGGCGGAAGCAGGCACAACGCAAACGCCGGTTAGGAGCACGAAAGCGAGGGCTATCGCGGCGAATTTTTTCGTTACTTTCATAACAACCCCTCCAAAACGCAGAAATTATGGCGCTCCCATGGTCCACGCGAGAGAAGAAGGGTCAAATGCGTAATGGCGCAACGCCACCGTCGTCACATCTTTGCCGATGTTCAGCACATGGAAAAACGCGCCGTCGGCGGTCGGCAGCACGGCAATGCCCTCCCCTTCGCAGCCATCAGCCAGGTTGCGGTCCATCGCCTTGAGGACCTCGCCGGTTTTCAGGTTGACCGCAAAGATGCCCTGCGTTTCGCGGCTGACCGCCAGATACAGCACACCGCCGTACACATCGCCTCCCTGCACCTTATGCACGGGAGCGGTCAGCTCCTTTTGGCCGATATATTCAAGCGTGTCGGCGGAATAGATATTCAGGGTGGTGATATGGTCGCGCCTGGCCGAATAAATAACGCCGGCATCGGGGTCAGCGGCGCACCACGGCACGCCGAATTCGTGAACGCTGAGAGGCAGCGCCCGATAGCGTATCAATCGGAGCGTTGCCGCATCGTACTCGGCGATATACAAATGCTGAAAGACCTTGCTGTCTTCAATGGGCGCATAAATCTTGCCGTTGGCATAGGAGATTCCGCCGATGTGCTTGCAGCCGAGCGCCAGCAGTTCGGGCGGAATGGCGATGAGGTTGCGCGCCTGTACGGTGACGCCGTCAAGCGCCGTTTTTGTCAAACCGAAGTTCCAGCTGAAATAGTAACTTTCCCCGTCGTCGGCAATCCCCTGTCCGCGCATCAACGCATCGAAAAGCGCATACTGCCTGGTCGAGACCGGTTCGACATAGTCCGGTTTCGCGGGGTATTCCCCGGCCGCAGCGGCCATAATCACGAGGACGAGAACCATGGACCATACCGTCTTCATCAGCGCGGCGATTTTCCCGAAAATAGCCATCCGTAAAGCCCCCTTAGACTTTCCTCAACTGTGAAAAGCTGTCTTTCAGCGCCGGATACAGGTTCCGGTAGACTTCGTAATATTTCAGGTACTGCGCCGTGTTCGCCTCCGCCGGGGCGCAGGTTTCGGCAAAACCGATGACCGCGTCGCATGCTTCCGGCACGCTGTTATACAAACCCGTCCCGACACCCGCCAGCAGCGCCACGCCCAGCGCGGGGCCTTCTTTGGAATCGATGGTGGTGACGGGGCAGGCGAAGACATCGGCGAGCATCTGCCGCCAGAAAGCGCTCGAACCGCCCCCTCCGCATGCAGCCATACTGCCGACCTCAACATCCATTTCCCTCAGGACGCCCAGGCAGTCGCGCAGGGAGAAGGTCACGCCTTCCATCACCGCCCTTAGCAAATCGCGTTTCCTGTGAATGGCGGACAGTCCGAAAAAGACGCCGCGCGCGTCCGCGTCAAGGTGCGGCGTACGCTCGCCCATAATATAAGGTAGATACAACAGGCCGTTTGCCCCGATGGGCGACTGCGCAGCCTCGCGGTCAAGCAGCGTATACGGGTCGACCCCCATGTCTTCGGCGGTTTGTTTTTCGGCCAGGCAGAAGGTATCGCGGAACCATTTCAGCGAGAGCCCGGCCCCCTGCGTAACGCCCATGACGTGCCATTGCCCCGGGACGGCGCAGCAGAAGGTGTGCACGCGGCCGGGTTTATCAATGGAAATAGCGGAAGTATGTGCATAGACCACGCCGCTTGAGCCGATGGTGGTGAAGGCGCGGCCGTCTCTGACGACGCCCGTACCGACGGCGGCTGCCGCGTTGTCCCCGGCCCCGCCGACGACCGGCGTCCCTTCCGCCAAGCCGGTCAGTTCCGCGGCGTTCGCTGTGACGGCGCCCGTGATTTCGGGGGACTCGTACACTTGGCCGAGAAGCGCGGGGTCAACTTCCAGTTTGGAAAGAACTTCGCCGGACCATTGTCTCGCCGGCACGTCGAGCAGCTGCATGCCCGACGCGTCGCTCACCTCTGTGGCAAACTCGCCGGTAAGGCGGTAACGGATATAATCCTTTGGCAGCAGGATATGCCTGCACCGTTCATAGATTTCGGGCTCGTGGTTGCGCACCCAGAGAATCTTGGACGCGGTAAAGCCGGTCAGCGCAGGGTTCGCCGTAATCTCGACCAGACGCTCGCGGCCGACTTTGCGCGTGATTTCGGAACACTCCGCGGAGGTCCTCTGGTCGCACCAGATGATCGACCTGCGCAGCACATCGCCTTTAGCGTCGAGCATCACCAGCCCGTGCATCTGGCCGGAAAGGCCGATGCCTGCGATGTTCTGCTTTTTCACGCCGCTTTTCGCCATAACGGCCTTCAAAGTCTCGACGACAGCGTTCCACCAGTCGAGCGGCTCCTGTTCCGCGTAGCCGTTTTGCGGCTGATAGAGCGGATATTCGGCGCTGTGAGAGGTTACAGGTTTGCCCTGCTGCGTAAAAAGAACCGTTTTGGTGCCTGAAGTGCCGATATCGATACCGATTAAATACTGCATACGGGCGCCACCTTTCGCGGTTTTAGCCGAACATTACTTCGTTGAGGATATTTTCAAGGTATTCCTGCCTGCCGCTATGCACAAACGCACGCACATCGCCTTGTTCGAGCGCGAAACGTTCCAGCTGTTCCATCGTGGCCTTGCCGGAGACGATATCGGCGCCGATGCCCGAACGGAAACTCGCGTAGCGGTCGCTGACGAAGCGGTCGATTCGGCCGTCTTCGATGATTTTCCAGGCCATGCGCAGGCCGAGCGCGAAGGCGTCCATGCCGGCGATATACGCGTGGAAAATATCCTCGGGCGTATTGGACGCCCTGCGGGTTTTGGCGTCGAAATTCAGGCCGCCGTTGGTAAATCCGCCGGCTTTGATGACCTCGTACATGCACAGCGCGTTGTCGTAAACGTTGGTCGGGAACTGGTCGGTATCCCAGCCCAGCAGCAGGTCGCCCTGGTTCGCGTCGATGGAACCGAAAGCCCCGTTGACTGCGGCGACACGCAGTTCGTGCTGGAAGGTGTGTTGCGCCAGCGTCGCGTGGTTCGCCTCCACGTTGAGTTTGAAATCTTTGTCGAGGCCGTACTTGCGCAGAAACGCCAGGACGGTGGATGCGTCGAAATCATACTGGTGCTTGGTCGGCTCTTTGGGTTTCGGTTCGATATAGAAATCGCCTTTGAACCCGATGCTCCTGCCGTAATCGACGGCAAGGCGCATCAGACGTGCCATGTTGTCAAGTTCCAGCCCCATATCGGTGTTCAGAAGCGTTTCATAACCTTCGCGGCCGCCCCAGAACACATAACCCGCGCCGCCGAGCCGGACGGTGATTTCGATGGCCTTTTTGATTTGCGCGGCGGCAAATGCGAATACCTCTGCGCTGCAGGAGGTACCTGCGCCGTTCATGTAACGGGGATTGGAGAAGCAGTTGGCGGTACCCCAGAGGAGTTTTTTACCGCTGCGTTTCATCAGTTCTTCGATAAACGGAACCATTTCGTCCAGGCGTGCGTTGCTTTCCGCAAGGGTTTTCCCTTCCGGCGCGATATCCCTGTCATGAAAACAGAAAAAATCAATATCCAGTTTATCAAGCAGTTCAAAGCATGCGAGCGCTTTGGCCCGCGCGATCTCCATCGGGCCGGATGCCCCGAAAGTCTTGTCGACGGTCCCGACGCCGAACATATCGAGGCCGTCGCCGCATAAAGTGTGCCAGTAGGAGAGCGCAAACCTCAACTGCTCGCGCATCGTTTTGCCGCCGACGGTTTCGTCGGGGTTGTAGAAACGGAAACACAACGGTTCGGACGCCTTCGGACCACGGTACTCGATTTTTGGAATCCCCTTGAAAATTTCGGCCATTTTTTTGCCTCCAAACAAATGTTGAAATATAATATATCAATGTATATAATATAGCAGTTATACCCTGCTTTCAAGCCATAATTTATCGGGAGGCATCAATTTGAAAATCCTTGTCATCAACGCGGGCAGTTCTTCGCTGAAGTATCAGTTGTTCAATATGCGCGGAGAGAAAATTTTAGCCAAGGGCATCTGCGAGCGCATCGGCCTCGACGGCAGAATCAGCGGAACGACCTCCAAGGGCCGCTCGTTCGAGTACGATGTGGTGCTCAACAACCATACCAGAGCGTTTATGGAGGTCGAAAAGGTCCTGACCCAAGGCGATGCCAAGGTCATCAACAGCCTTTCGGAGATTTCGGCGGTCGGCCACCGTATCGTTCAAGGCGGCTCCATTTTCAACAAAAGCGTGCTTGTTACGGAAGAAGTCATTGCCGGCATTGAAAACCTGATTGACCTTGCCCCTCTCCACAACGCAGCCCACCTGCAGGGTATCCAGGCCTGCCGCCACGTTTTGGGCGAGGATGTGCCGCAGGTGGTCGTTTTCGACAATGCCTTCCACTCCACCATGCCGCCGGAGGTCTATACTTTCGCCGTACCTTATGAATATTATGAAAAGTATAACCTGCGCAAATACGGTTTCCACGGAACTTCCCACCGTTTTGTTAGCCAGCGGTGCGCCGATGTCATGAAAAGGGATATTAAAGATTTAAAGATTATCACCTGCCATCTCGGCAACGGCTGTTCGATTACGGCGGTCATGCACGGCCAGGTGCTCGACACAAGCATGGGGCTGACGCCTCTCGACGGCTTCATTATGGGAACGCGTTCGGGCGGCATCGACCCTTCCGCCGTGCTCTACCTGCAGGAAAAAGAGGGCTGGACACCCCACCAGACCGACGAGGTTCTCAATAAAAAATCCGGCATGCTGGGCGTGTCGGGGATTTCAAGCGACGACCGCGATATTCTCAAAGCCGAACGCATGGGGAACAAGCGCGCCGCGCTGGCCAGAAAGATGCAGCGTTACCAAATCCGCAAGTTTATCGGCAGTTATGTCGCCGCCATGGACGGCGTCGACGCCATCGTGTTTACAGGCGGCATCGGCGAAAACACGATCGACCTGCGCGCGAGCGTCTGCAACAACCTGTCTTTCCTCGGCATCAAAATCGATGAAGAAATGAACAAAAAACTTATCAGGGGCAAAGAGGGCGAGTTGTCCACACCGGAGTCGAAAGTCCGGGTCTTTGTGCTGCCCACCAACGAGGAACTGGTCATTGCGCGCGATACCAAAGCGATTGTCGAGGCGATGAAATAACAGTTTATCCGGCAACGGACCGTCGGGCGGCACGCCTGATAACCGGTCCTGCAAACGCCGAAGGCGGCCCCCGTTTAAGGGAGCCGCCTTTTGTGTTGATGCGTGTTTGGGACGTTGCCGTTTAGAAGACGCGCGCCAGCCCGGTCACCTGGTCGATGGCCACGGTGAAGTTCTCAGCGTCCGTGACCAGCGCCGCATCGGAGGAATCGACGTTGCCGTCCCCGCTGAGGTCGGCCGCTTTCAGGTACGCGGCGTCGGCCGGCAGGGCCCATGACACGGCGTAGTTCTCGAAGTCCGTAATCAGCGCCGCGTCGGAAGAGTCGATATTTGCGTCGCCGTTGACGTCGCCGAAGATGACCACCGTGTAGGCCTTGAGCACTTCATTGGTCTCGTTGTCGATGAGCTCGACCTTCGTCCCCGTCCCGAAGCCGCCGGCCGGCGTGAACGCCAGGCGCCCGTTGCCCGTGACGCGGACATAATCCGCCTCGAAGGCCATCTGCGTCATGCCCTCGGTCAGGCCGTAAATGAACCCGTTCTCCTCGTCGATGACCGTCGTGGAAAGCGCGGTCAGTTTCGGCGCGCCCGGCACGTTGAGCTTGACCGTCAGCGTGTCGTCAAACAGGAAGGTGTAGATGCCGCCCACGCTGTTCACCGCGCCGCCGCCCGGCATGTTCACCGGGTCCACAATCTCGAACAGGATGTCGCCGTTCGCGTCGGGCTTGACCGTCTTCGTCATTTCGTTGCCCGCTTTGTCTTTGACGTACAGCGTCAGCCTGCCCGAAGGATCCGTAATCTCCGCCGGATTGACGTGAATGTCGAACGTGTTATCCTCGGAACTGATGACCCCCAGGTCCGTAATCAGTTTGCTGCTCCAGCACGGGACGACGTACGACGGCGTGCCTTCGTACGCGTACTGGTACAGCCGGATGGTCTGCACCGCGCTCCCGCCGTCCTCGGTGATCTTCACGTAGCCGTTGATCCCCTGCTGGTCCGCCACCGGCGCCACCGCGTCGACATTGTTGGTCTTGATGATGCGGTTGAACACGTTGCCCCAGCGGTCTACCATGTGCACATACACCAGCCGGCAGTTCGTGTTCGGGTCAAAGCCGCTGATGGACGTCGCCGTCTTCGGCCAGTTGCGCAAGGTATAGCCGCCCGGGTTCGCCGCGATATCCGCCATCAGCATCCGCGTCGCGGAATACTGCCCGTTGGCGTTGAACTCCGCAATCACGTCCGCGTCCGCCGTGTCGCTCAGCCAGTAGTAGAAGCACGCCAGGTCCGCCTGACCGTAGTTCGGGTCGTTGGCCGTGTACACCGTGTCGCCCAGCCCGATGATCTCGTCGTTCGTCGCGCCGCCCGAAACCCTGTAAATGTAATCCTTCTTCACCCACTGGTCGTCCGGCAGCAGGTTGTTGTAGCCGCGCAGCGACGCAGCGCTGCGCCCGTCGTCATACCACACGCCGCCGTCGAGCGACATGCTGTTGCGGTACTCGACGTAAATCGTAATCGTGTTCAGCGGCGTCACCGCCTGGTTCGCCGTGGTCATCGCCACGCCGTCCCGGTACGTCTGGTTGCCGCCCGACAGCGACGTCGTGTTCGCCAGGTTCCCGTCCGCCGCCGCGTCGTCCTTGCCACTGATGGTGTATTTCGCGAACTGCTTGCCGCCCGCCTGCACGAACTCGGGTTTCAGCACCAGGTACTCCGCCTGGCGGTAGTAGTCCGCCCCCATCGGGTCGTAATCCATCCCGATGGTGTAGTCCGCGTACGGGTTCGAAGCCACCGTCACCGTGCCCTGCAGCGGCGTCCCCGCGCGCTGCCCGCTGTCGTAGGTGTAGCTCATCCATCCGCTGTTGACCAGACCCGATACCGACGTGATGTCCATATTCGTCGGGTACGACAGCCTGCCGTTCCCGTCCGCCAAATCCGCAATGTTCACCACAATCGACGGGTTCTCGCTATTGGTGTAACAGTAGTACGTATAGTAGGCCTTGCCCGGATAGACGTAGCTGACGTTCCCGTAATCCTCCGGGTCATAACCCGGTATCGTGATGCCGGCCATCGCCGCGTCGGTCTCCAGCACCTTCAGCCTCGGCGCCGCCGCATCCTGATAGGGCACCAGGTCCTCGCGCTGCGAGTACAGCGCCGTCGTGTAATCGTTGACGTCTATCTGCTCGGTCGCCATCTTGCCCGGCGTAACCGCGTCGGCCACCGCCTGCAGTTCGTCCAGCGACGCCGTCGTGTAGCGGTTGAGGTTCAGCGCCCCCGCCGCAGCCATCTCTTCGTCGCAGTAGGTGTAATCTGCCGGGTTCGGGTTGGCGTACAGCACCGCCAGCGCGTCGGACAAGGCGCCGGCCGCATCCGCAATCCTCCCGCGGTTGTATGCCGTGTCGGGCATCGGCGACTCCGCCATCAGCGCCAGCGCGTTCAGATACGCGTCGTTGTAAGCCTCGCGCTGCGCCGGCGTGCCGTAGTAGTAGACCGTGCCCGCCTGCGTCGCGTCGCCCTGGTACACCGGGTCGCTGCCCGTCATCTCGATGTAAACCTCGAAATCAATGAGCACTTCCACTTCTTCGGTGTCCGCAGGAATCATTGTCCACTGCGCGTACAAGGTCTGCGGCGCCAGGATGGAAACGCCCGTGCCGCCCGTCACCTGCGTGCCGCCCGCGCTTTCCGTAAACCACCCGTTGAACGAGTAGCCCTCGCGCACCGGGTCGGGCAGCGTGCCGTACGTCGCGTCGTAACTGACCTGCTTGCTCGCCGGGTCGACCGTGCCGCCCTGCGCGTCGAAGGTCACCGTGTACTGGTTGGGCGCCCACACGACATACAGCGTCAGCACGTCGTTGTTGACCGTGGTCAGGTTCGTGACGCTCTGTCCGTCCGTGTAGACCGCGGCCCCCGCCGGCGAGGTCGCCCAGCCGCCGAAATGGTAGCCCGTTCTGCTGAAGCCGTTGGCCGTCAGCGCTTTCGCCGTGTCGTAGGTGTGCGACGACGCTTCCGTCGTCCCCGTCGCCAGGCCGCTGTTCTTGTCATACTGGACCGTGTAGGTGTGCGCCGTCCACTTCGCGTAGAACGTCACGTTCGACGCCCCCAGCGTGTACGGCCAGCTCACCGGGTTCACCAGCTGGCTCTCGCCGTACCACCCCGCGAAGGTGTAGCCCACCCTTGTCGGGTCGGCCGGCTGCGCCACCTGCGTGTCGTAATTTTGCGTGATGTTCGATACCGCCGAGCCCCCGTTGGACTCGAACGTCACCGTGTACTGGTTGATGGTGTAGACGAACAGGAAGATGTTCTCCGCGTTGTTGCCCGTCAACTGCCTCGACTGGCTCGCCGTCACCGGCGTGTAGCCCGTCACCGCCGGCGCGTACACCATCGGCGTGTCGCCCGCCGTCGCGTTGAGCACTTCATCCGCCCGCAGCGTCACCCCGGAACCGTTCTGGCAGCGGATGGTATACGTCACCGCCTTGAGCGCCAGGTTGAAGTAGGCGTTGTTGATGGCCGCCGTCGCGTCGTCGATGATGTACTGCTCCAGAATCGACAGGTTCTGGTTGTTGTACAGCACCAGGCCCGCCGCCTTCGCGTTGCGGAAATCGTTGATGGACGCCGGCGTGTAGTACGAATCCGGGAACGCCGGCTCCTGCGCCAGCGCAAGGCCCAGGTACGTGTAGTCCGCGCCCAGAGGCACCAGCGCGTTGGTCTTCGCCGTGATGTTCGCCGCGTAGCTGTCCACGATGGACTGCTCGTCGATGTACTTGCCGTAGATGACCGCGTTGACCGCGTTCTGCAGCGCCGCGATCGACCCCGTCGTGTATTTCGTGGCCAGGTACGTGTAGTCCACGTTCGCCGCCCCGCCGTCGCCGTCGGGAATCGCCGCGATCGCCGCCGTCACCGCGCTGTAATTCGCGGGCTTCAGCACCAGGGCGTTGATCAGGTTGAGAATCGACTGCGCGTAGCCGTCGACCACCGACTGCTGGTTAATCTTCAGCGTCCAGTTGATCTGCGTCAGATAGTAGTTCTCCAGCGCGTTGACCGACTCCGTCGTGTAGTACGTCGGATACCCGTTCTTCAGCATCCTGCTGGCGTACGCGTTGTTGACCCCCGTGTAGTCCGCGTCCTTGTACTCCAGCGCCGCGATCGCGCCGCTCAGCAGGTCGGCCAAATCGTCCGCCCATACCTGCAGCGGCGCCCTGATCGGGTCGGGGCTCGTCGTCATGTCCACCGCCGGATAGTAGTAGTAATCCAGGTTCGTCAGCGAATCCTCCGTGTAGAGGTTCCTGTTGAGCGCGTCCACCTGCGCAATCAGCCCGTTAAGCTCCGTAAAGTCAGCCACAGCCAAAGCCAGGTTGTTGTACGCCGCCGTGACGGCCGCCGTCCAGCCGTTGATGTCCGCCTGCCGCGTCGCGCCCAGGCCGTACACCACCGCGCCCACGGCGCTCTCCAGCGCCCCGATGCTCGCCGTCGTGAAGTTCGACCGCGGATAGAATCCGTTGTTGGTGAATTCGCCCGCCAGGTACATCTCGCCGTCCGGCGCCATGTATTGCGGGTCGTGCGTTGCGTTGACCGGCAGGTTCGTCGCGTTGGCCAATGCCACCGCCGCGTTGAGCGCCGTGTAGCTCGCCGGGTTCTCCTGCCACACCGCGTACAGCGTCACCGTCGCGCCCTGCAGCGCGCTGAGGTTCATCACGCTCTGCCCGTCGGTGTAGTCCACCAGCACCGCGTCCGCGCGCTCCTCGGTCACCGCCCAGCCCACAAACGTGAAGGCGTTCCTCGCGTAGGCGTTCGTCCGCAGGTTCATCGCCGTGTCATACGTGTGCGACGTGTTCGCCATCGTCCCCGTCGCGGGCCAGCCCGCCGGGGAGTTGTCGTTGATGTTGTATACCACTGTGTAAGTGTTCGCCTGCCATTTGGCGTACAGCGTCGCACCCGTGGTGTTCATCGTGTAGTTCGCCTCGTTCGGGTACACCGCCGGCCCGCCCGCGCTGGTCGCCCAGCCCACGAACGTGTAGCCCGTCTTGGTGTACGCCAGCGTCGACAGCGCCGCCGTCTGCCCGTATACGATATCCTGCGGCGTCATCGTGCCCGACCCGCCGTTGGCGTTGAAGGTCACCTGGTACGTGTTCGCCTGCCAGATCGCGTAGAACGTCACAACCGCGTTGTTCGTCGACGACAGGTTGAGCACGCTCTCCTGGTCCGCGTACGACGGCGTCGGCGCCCCCGCGTTGAGCGACCAGCCCAGGAAACTGTAGCCCGTCCGCGTGTACCCGTTGGCCGTCAGGTTCTTCGCGATATCGTACGTGTGCGTCGAGTCCGCCGTGCTCCCGCCCGTGGCGTTGTTGCCGTTGTACGTCACCGTGTACGTGATCGGCGTCCACTTCGCGTAAAAGTCGACGTTCGACGCCCCCATCGTGTACGGCCACGTCACCAGATTGGTCAGCCCGATGTCGGAATACCATTCCGCGAACAGATACCCCGTCCGCGTCGGGTTGGCCGGCTTCGCCACCTGCGTGTTGTAGTTCTGCGTGATGTTCGTCACCGTCGACCCGCCGTTCTCGACGAAGTTGATGGTGTAGGAGTTAATCTGCCATTTTGCGTAAATCGTATGGTCGCTCGGCGTCGAAACGACCGATATCGTCGTGATCTGCTCGCCCGTCCCGTTGTCGCCGTTATACCAGCCCAGGAAGGTGTAGCCCGTCCGCGTCGGCGTCGGCAGCGCGCCGTACGTCATCCCGAAGGTCACCGTCTTGCCCGTCGGCGTCACCGTGCCGCCCTCCGGGTCGTACGTCAGATAGTAGGTGTTCGCCGTCCACTGCGCGTACAGGTCCGTGTGGATCTGCGTGTCGCCCCACTCCGCAAAGATCGTCGTGCTTTCCACATTGTACCCGGAGCCGTCCGCAGCCGTGTTCCACGCGTTGGCGTTGAGCGTGTAACCGGCGCGGGTCACCCCTTCAGGCCACCCGCCCGAACCGTAGGTCGCGTCATAGTAGACGTCCGTCACCGTTACGCCGTTGGAGCTCTGCCCGCCCTGGTAGTGGAATGTGATGGTATAGAGTATCGGCGTCCACTGCGCGTACAGCGTGTAGGTGCCGTTCGGCGTCGTCGTCAGGTTGTTGACGTTCTGGTTGTTGCTGTAGTTGGTGCCGCCCCCGCCCGGCTGCGTGTTCCAATGGCTGAACGTGTACCCCGTGCGGACATACGTGTTGGCGTTAAGGTTCTGCGCCGTGCCGTAGACAAACGCCTGCGGCGCCATCGAGCCGCCCGTCGCCCCGTTGCCGTTGAACACCACCGTGTAGTTGATGCCAGTCCAGTGTGCATAAAGCGTATGGTCGGAGGCCGTCGAAACGACGGTTGCATCCGTTACCAAACTGCCGCCGGACAACTGCGTGTACCAGCCCGCAAAGGTATAGCCGGCGCGCGTGGTCGTCGCCAGGGTGCCGTAGGCACTGCCGAAGGTAACGATTTTTGATGCCGGCGACGGCGCAGAGCCGCCGTTGGCGTTGAAAGTCACCGTATAGGTATTCGCCGTCCAGACAGCGTAAAGCGTTGCGCCTGTGGTCGACATGGTATAGTTCGCACCGTCAAGGTAAACGACACCGCCGCCCGCGCTGGTCGCCCAGCCGGCGAAGGTGTAGCCCGTGCGCGTGAACGAGTTGGCTGTCAGCGCTGCGCTTTGGCCGAAGACAATGCTCTGGTTGACCATTGAGCCCGAACCGCCGTTGGCGTCAAAGACGACCTGATAAGTATTGGCAGACCATTGCGCATACAAGGTATGGTCGCCCACGATTGCCACGGGCGTGCTGGTCTCTATCTTGCTGCCGCCGGAGGATGCGGTCCACCAGCCGGTGAAGGTGTAGCCCGTCCGAGTGGTCGTCGCCAGGGTGCCGTAGGGGCTGCCGAAGGTAACGATTTTCGATGCCGGCGACGGCGCGGAACCGCCGTTGGCGTTGAAGGTAACGGTGTAGTTATTCGCCGTCCAGACAGCGTACAGCGAGGCACCCTCCGTGTTCATGGTGAAACTCGCGCCGTCGGCATAAGCCACCGCGCCACCGGCGCTGGTCGCCCAACCGGCGAAATTATAGCCGGGATAGGAATAAGTGTTGGCGTTGAGAAGGGCTGAAGTGCCAAAAGTGATGGACTGCGGGCTCATCGTCCCGCTGCCGCCGTTGGGGTAGAAGGTGACGTTATAGTTGTTCGGGGTCCACACGGCGTAAAGCGTGACCGTCGCACCATTGGTGGAAGTCAGGTTGCTGACACTCTGGTTATTGGTGTAAGCCACACCGCCGCCCGCGCTCGTCGCCCAGCCGGCGAAGGTATGGCCCGTGCGTGTGAAGCCGTTTGCAGTCAGGTTTTTGGCAACGTCATAGGTGTGCGAGGAACTCGCCGTCGAGCCACCCGTGGCGCCGTTGCCGTTGTAAGCGACGGTATAGGTGTGTGCGTTGTAGTTATAATTCTGCGTAATGGCCGTACGGCAGTTGTATACCGTTTGAGCGGACGTGCTCGTCGTATAGCCCGACGCGGACGCGAGTGTGTAACCTGTATAGGTATCCGGGCCGAAGCTGACCGTTTCGCCCGCATAAAAAGTCTGCGACTCCACAACGGTCGTTTTGCCGTTGTTGAAGACATCATTGACCGTCGCCGTGTAGGAGTTTTTAGTCAGCGCGGCGTATTTGTCGGCGATGGTGTCGGCATTGTTGCTGTTCGTCGGGTTGCCGAGGCGCTCAGCCGCGGCTTTTAGTTCCGCCTCATAAGCCGCGAAATCGGCGGCATCGTTGGAATAATCCGCCGCCTGAAGGCCCATGTTAACGTATTGGCGCACATGGCTGCGCAGGGTGGATTTGTCGACTTTGGTCAAATCGATCGCAACGACGCAGGACAGCCCGTTGTATTCGCCGCCGGTGCTGTTGCGCGCCCAGCCCGCCCACTTCAAACGAATGACATTATAAGAGGAAAGGGTCTGGCTCCACATTTCGCCGCCCGTGCTGCCGCCATAATAGACGCCGCGTGTCAGCGACTGACCGGAGTCGGTTGAACCAAAGAGAAATACACCGCCGTCGGGCAGTTCGGTATCACGAACGATGGCATTCTGTAAGCGGTTGTTATTATTTTCGTTGACATCGCTGTAATGCCAGCCTGACACTGTGTTAGAGAAACCGCCTGCCCAGCGGATATAGTTGTCGTTCATACTGCCCATGTGTGTCATGGCAAAGCCGCACTTCAAGTTCGGTATCTGGTTGATATTGCTGTAGCGGCTTGTGTCAACCGTCAGCGTACCTGTGGGGCTGACCGCCTGGACAATGATACTGTCACCGCCGGATTCATTGTTGATATATTTCGACCAGCCGCCTGACTGGGCGAAGAACCAACTGATGGAACCGACATCGCTTGTCAAAGAGGTTACCGTGCCTTGCATAGGGTTGAGAATATAAGAACCCGATGTATTGGCCTGGTAGTTGCCGCCGGTACCGGCTCCGTGCACACCGCTGATGTATGCCCATCCTTGAAAATCGGCTTTATAATCATCAGTTCCGTCGTTGTTATAAGTTCTGGCGACTGCGCCGAGAACCGATACCTGCGGCGCATAACAGACCGTGTAGGCTTTGGCGGTTTTCACCTCGCCGTTGATGGTATAGGACGCCGTCCAGGTCAGCGTGCTGGCATAGCCCTGCGAAAGGCCCGCGGACAAGGTGCCCGCGGTGACGGTGGTATTGATGGTGTTCGTTCCGCTCGTGGAACCCATGGTCACCGTCGCGCCCGAAACGGAAATGGAACAGGCCGACGCGCCCGGGGCGTTGAAATAGACCGCGCCGGTGGTCTTCGCATTCGAGTTGTTGAGTTTGCCGTCTGAGTCGCAGTCCACGTAATACTTGAAAGTGGTTGCGCTGTTGGCCGCTATGGACGGAGTCAGGTAAATGAGTTCCGGTACATAAAAAGTCACGGCGGTCGAAACAGCCGAATGGCTAAGCGTTTCAGCCGCAGGGAGGTCCGCTTTTGTCCGGCCGGTATCGAGGCCGATGCCGGCAAATGAAATGACCAGCGCCAGCGACAGCAGGATACTCAGGCCCCTTCTTGTGTTTTTCATAAAAATCCTCCTCAGGGGAAATATCAAACGTGCGGGATGTTGTGGATGCGTATCATATTTGGATGTGTCAATGCAATCTATATCACAGCGATAAAATGGACTATCGCAATATAATAATATAACCACTTTTAATAATTGTCAAATATTTATTATTCATTTGTAAATCCGGAATATAGTTTTGTACATTATTACCCACTATATTGCTCATTTGTAAATTAACAATATTGCAAAACTACTCATAGCAAAGCGTCGCATTTCTGCCGCCTGCTGAAAAACTTTGCCAGGCAAAGGGTGTTATTATTTCCAGATATTGAAAAAACTTTTTGACTTCGTCAGGCTCAGCAGCAACGTTTTAGCAAGTCCGGAAAAAGAAGCGAGCCAGATGAGCGCGAGCCAAAGCAGCAATGGGTTTTTCCGCAAGCCGGATACGAGACATTCCGCCGCAAAGCAGAAGGGCTCTTTGCCGCGGGATAGAAACCAAAGCCACAGGCAGGTCTGGATAAAAACGGCGGACATTACGATGCTTGGACCTTCAGCCTTAGCTGTCAGAGGCGCAGCCAGCGACAGCAGGGGCAGCAATGCGACGAACACGGCCGTTCTTGAGCCGGCTTGTTCCGCCGGCACACGACGTGCTGAGTGCGCCGCCACGGCGAATAAAACAAAGAGCGGAAATACGATTGCCAGCCTGAACGCTGTGAGTTCAACAGCGCTCGACAAGCCGGACAACAGCTGTTCACCAGGAAGGAAGACCTTTTTAAGCCCGAAGAGCAAAAATCCGAGAGAAACAGCCACCAAAGTGGAAGCCATGAGGTCGCGGTAGTCCTCTTCTTTATTATTAGAACTGATATAATGCGCTATCAGGATGACGATTAGCGGAAAGAACGTAAGCAGAAACATCGGCTTCAGTGCGACGCAGGCAAAACACAGAAGCGGGAGCAGCCATTTCCATTTCGGCTTTTCAATGAGCCAAAAACCAAGCGCGACACTGCCAAGGAGAAATAAATTGATAAAAACGCGCAAATCTTTAAACCACAAATCAAGCAGAAGGACGTCATTGGCCGCAGGGCTTGCAAAAAACAGAACAAGCAAAAACGTCACGGCAGTTTTTTCGCGATTACCGCTTGCGCGAATTACCGCGCCCGCAATAAGAGCCGCCAAAACCAGCACAATAAGTTCCGCCGCTAAACGCGGAACAATGGTTCGATAATTTCCCGCCGATATGCCGTGATTGAACAGTTTCAGCAATAAAAAAGCGAAAAAGAATCCTTCGTTTTCTCTTTTCTTGAAAAATGCTTTGAATTTTGAATCCATGCAATCGATCATCCTTGGACAAAGATAGGAGCGAATACTACGCAAAAAGGCGATTCATCATTTCAACCCACGGCTGCGCAAATGCATATGTGGAAAACGCGGCTGCATAATAAGCCACAAGCAGCAGGACCGGAACAGCGTTGCTTTTAAAAAGCGCGGCAACGCTGCGCACCGCCGAAAGCACGGCAGGGTTTTTATGGTGAAGAAAATAGAAAAGCAGGAAAAACTGCACCATAACGATACCTATTCTGCCCCGATAGATTTCACTGGTAACAAAAAACAACGGCAAACGCGCAAGCGGCGCAAGCAGGCACATCAGGAAAACAAACCGGTCATAGCGGCGCACGCTGTTTTTGATAGCCCTTTTCCATATGACAAAAAACATTATGATGAGAGGCAGCAAAAAAACCGCCGTCGTCCATTCGTAATTGAGAATATTGGATATGCCCGGACCTAATTTCGTATTATATTGAAATACCAGCGAGGGATCGAGGAAAAAATAGCCTTTGAAAATGCTGTCGGCGCTTCTGTCAATGGGCAAATCCGTATGGGCTTGCGCAAAGTCATAGAGCTGCTCGAGGCTGATGCCTTTGAGGCCGCCGAATAAATAGAAATAGCCCGATAACAGCGCCGTGACCGTACAGTTGAACGCGCAAAATGCAATGTCTTTTCGTTTAGGGACTTTTTGCCCGAGCATAAAGGCAAAGAGTACCGCAAACGCGGGCATAAAGGCAAACAGGAACATATGGTGCGTGGCCAGCGCCGCGCCCAAAAAAAGCGGAAGCGACCAGCGAAGATATGGTTTATCAAACACCAAAAGGCCAAGCAGCGTAAAAAAAATCAAAAAACGGTCCGGTGAAAATATCTGCGGATAAAGAAACGCCGCCGTGTAGGGAAGCGCCAAAAACAAGGCAACCAGGGCAATGATGGTGTTCTTCATCTCGGCTTCCGCCGAACGGATCAGCCGGCCCGCAAGCCAGGCCACCAACAGAAAGGTCAGCAGAAACATGACGACGTAAAAAATGTTGATTTCCCTGCGGCCTCTGAAATCGGTAAACAGCGACAGCAGGCTGCCCATAAAAATACGCGGCGCGAAACCGACGCGGTAATCGAGCGCCAGCAGTGTGGAATAGGCCTGGCTGCTGAAATCCGTGATTTGGGGAACCGCCAGAGCGAGCATCACGCAGAAAACAGGCAATTCATATTTCACTTTTTCAAAGGCAGAAGCGATGCGCGCACCCGCCATGCAAGCCCTCCTTCGCCGAACGGCTGCCGTTTTGCCCCGAAGCGTCCGTCCGCAGTTTTATCGGCGCAGGCGCACTTTGTCGAGCAGCGCGAGCGGAAGGGGCGTTTTGACGCGGATGGCCTTTTCCGGGCACATTTCCTGGCAGCAGTAGCAGCGGATACATAAATTGTAATCATATTGGGGTACGGCGCCTTTCGCTTTATCGAAAGCCAGCGCCTTGGGTTCAACGGGGCAGGCGGTCACACAGGCGCCGCAGCGCACACAGCGGTCTTTGACAATGACCGGCCGGCGGCCTTTCGCGCCGGGGATATTCGCCTTGAGCGCTCCCCTGTTGACGCGGAACGCGGCATAGCCGTATTTCGAACGCATCTGTTCAATAGACAAAACCCCGGAACCATCGACAATTTCGATGGCATCGGTATCGGAAAACCCCAAGCCGTATATTTCGCCGTATACGTTGGTCGGGAGCGTCGCGGGGTCCACGTTCACCATATGGCAGAACACCGTGTCGAGCGCGACGGGGTCGGCCGAAAAAAGCAGCACCTTCATCGGCACAGGGTCGCCGGAACCCGGCCCGTTGCCCTCCATGGCGACAATGCCGTCCATCACGCTCAGGCGCGGTTTCAGCAAAAGGTTGAGGTCGACAAGCATTTTACCGAAACTGTTGGGGTCCGGATACCTGGCATGGCCGGCGCCTTTGTTGAAGCCGAAAACGCAGCCGTACATATTTTTGACGGCGCCGGTCAGGCGCATGGAGGCGTGCGTTTTCATCTTGCAGAGGTTCAATATGGCATCCGCCTGCGCGGCCGCGGCGCACAGTTCGAAGCTTTTGACGGCTTTGCCGCCGGGAAAGCCGTCGGTGACGCCGCCGGAAAAGTCGCCTTCCGCAACGTCATAGCGCGCTGCCGCCGCGGCGATACCGGCGGCTTCGGCGACTTTGGACGGCGCGTGGATCGAACCCGGCGAGTCCCCGTAGAGAAGTTTGTCGAAACCCTCCTCCCGCAAAAGGCGGGCGGCCGCGGCAAACACGGCGGGATGGGTGGTGACGGCCTGGGAAGGTTCCGCCTTGCGCAGGAGGTTGGGTTTCAGCAGGATGCTTTCATCCCTGCCGAAAAAAGCGCCGATGCCCCCGAGAAGGCCGATGCCTTCTCGGACAGCGGCATACACTTTTTCATCGTCGTAGTTCTCGCACGCGACGACGGCCACCTTGCTCTTTTGCGCCTTGTCCACCTGAACGCGCCCCTTTTCCGTTGATTTGTTTACGCTTCGATTCTGCCCAGAATCAGTTCCGTTTCGGGCGGCGGTTCGGGCCCGATGCTCAAGGATGACAAATACACTTCTTCCGCCGCGGCGAAAAGTTCCTCGCGCGAGGCGTAAAGCAGCGCGACCGGCTCGCCCGCGCTCACGGCATCCCCGTTTTTTTTCAACAGCCGGATGCCCGCCTCGTGATCGACGGGGTCTTCCTTCTTCGCCCGGCCTGCGCCGAGCAGCACCGAGGCGGTGCCGCAGCGTTCGGCGTCCATCGCTGTGATAAAGCCGTCCCTCGGGGAAACAACGGACCGGGAATAGGGCGCCTGAGGAAACGGCGAAAGCCCCCGGACAGCGGAGGCGTCGCCTCCCTGCGTCTCGACCATCAGCGCGAACTTTTCAAGCGCGGCACCCGAGGCAAGCGCTTCGCGTGCCTGCGATTGGCACGACTCCCCGCTGCCCTTTCCGGCTAAATAGAGCATTTCTGAAGCCAGCGCGAGACTGACCCTTGTCAAATCTTCCGGGCCGTGGCCCCGCAGCGTTTCCACCGCTTCGGCGACCTCAAGGGTATTGCCGACGGCGAATCCGAGCGGCACGTCCATGTTGGTCAGCAACGCGGCCGTCCGCCTGCCCGCGCGGGCGCCGATATCGACCATCATGCGCGCGAGATGCTCCGCCTGCCCGGCCGTGCGCATAAAAGAACCGCTGCCGACCTTGACGTCAAGCAGAATCCTGTCCGCGCCCGAAGCGATTTTTTTGCTCATGATGCTGGCGGAAATCAGCGACGCGTTCTCCACCGTCGCGGTCACGTCGCGCAGGGCGTACAGTTTTTTGTCGGCAGGGGCCAGGTTGCCGGACTGGCCGATGACGCTCAAGCCGACGCGGTTGACCGTATCGACGAATTCCCGGGGCGGCAAAGCGGTGCGGAAACCGGGGATGGATTCGAGTTTGTCGACCGTACCGCCGGTATGGCCGAGCCCGCGTCCCGACATTTTGGCCACCTTGACGCCGCAAGCGGCGGCGACGGGCCCGGCGACGAGGGTGGTTTTATCGCCGACGCCGCCGGTCGAGTGTTTGTCGACCTTGACGCCTTGGATACCGCTCAAATCCGCCGTTTCGCCGCTGCGCGCCATGGCGAGGGTCAGTTCGGCCGTTTCGCGTGCGTCCATGCCGCGGAGGAAAACGGCCATCAGCAGCGCGGCGGCTTGATAATCGGGCACGGAACCGTCGGTGACGCCGCTGACGAAATACTCGATTTCTTCTTTCGTCAGCGCGCCGCCGTCGCGTTTGTGTTTGATGATGTCATACATTCTCACGGCGATCACCTTTTCCTTGCGGGCACTTGCTATTCGCATGCGGTCAAGAAACCGCCGGATATGACCGGCTGTTTCAACCCAAAGCAGCCGGACCAAATCCCATCGGCAGAAGTTTTGCGAGCGTCAGCACCTTGTAAACGCTCGGCGATTTAGCGAGAATGACTTGAAAATCGTCGGGAACGCAAAACTCCTCCATGACCTGGCGGCATACCCCGCAGGGCGCGCAGAAATCAAGTTCGGCCGCGTCTTTGGGCCCGCCGACGACAGCGATGGCTTTGAAGCCGGAAGCGCCGCGGGATACGGCATTGAAAAAGGCGGTGCGTTCCGCACAGTTGGTCGGCGTGAAGGCCACGTTTTCAATATTGCAGCCGAGGAATATGCGGCCGTCGGCCGTCTCCAGCGCGGCGCCGACCGCGAACCCCGAATACGGGCAATAGGACCGCCGGCGGGCTTCCAACGCTTTTTCAATCAAGACGGGATAATTCACGCCCTCGCCTCCCCTAAAAAACTGGCCCCCGGCAGCGGGTTCTCCAGCCCGAAAGCGTCGAGAACGCTTGCCGAGATATCGCAAAAACCGCTGCGCGTACCGAGGTTGACGCCCGGTTTGATATGCCTGCCGTACAGGAGCATCGGGACATACTCCCTGGAATGGTCGGTGCTCTCGCTGCCGGGGTCGCAGCCGTGGTCCGCCGTCACAATCAGCGCATCTTCCGGCTGCATCAGGGAGATAAACTCCCCGAGCTGAAGGTCGAAATCGCTGAGCGCCGCGGCATAACCGTCGACGTCGTTGCGGTGGCCGTACATCATGTCGAAATCGACCAGGTTGACAAAGCAAAGGCCGCGGAAACTCTCCGAAAGAAGGGCGATGGTCTTGCGCATGCCGTCATTGTTGCCCGTGGTTCTGACGGAACTGCCGATGCCGCGGCCGGCGAAAATATCGAAAATTTTGCCGACGGCCAGCGTGTCGAGCCCCTTGGACGACAGGACGTCCAGCAGCGTGGTTCCCGGCGGATCGAGCGAAAAATCGTGCCGGTTCGGCGTGCGCTGATAATTGGGATACTCCCCCGTAAAAGGCCTTGCGATGATGCGGCCGACGCCGTGTTCGCCGGTCATGATTCGACGCGCCGCCCGGCAATAATCGTACAGGAGTTCGGGCGGGACCACCGACTCGTGCGCGGCGATTTGGAAAACGCTGTCGGCAGAGGTGTAAACGATCAGCGCGCCTGTCCTGACATGCTCGAGGCCGAAGTCACGCAACGCGTCGGTGCCCGAATACGGGCGGTTGCACAGCGTTTTGCGCCCGGTCGCCTCTTCGAAAGCGCTGATGATTTCGGGCGGAAAACCGTGCGGATAAACCGGAAGCGGCTTTTCAGAGATTAGGCCGGCCATTTCCCAATGGCCGACTGTAGTGTCCTTACCTTTTGAAAGTTCTGAAAGGCGCGCGAAAGCGCTCTCGGGGACCGGTACGCCCCGGGCGGCAGTCACCCCGTCGATATTGAACAGGCCCAGCCGCCGCATCACCGGAACGTGAAAGCGGGCCGATTTGGACACCGAAAGCAGCGTATTGCTGCCGGCGTCGCCGAAAAGGGCGGCGTCCGGCATTTCGCCGATACCGAAACTGTCGGCGACAATGATGAAAAAGCGCTGTATCATAGCTGTTCCCTCCCGCGGGCAAGGCGCGTCAATAGGAACCGGCCGGCAGGTTCTTGAGCAGTTTGACGATGGTACTGGTGCCGAGCCTGGCAGCGCCCAAACGGATAAAATCTTCGGCGTCCTCAAGGCTTTTGATGCCTCCTGCCGCTTTGATGCGGACGCCAGGTCCGACGTGCGAAGCGAAAAGGGTGATATCCTCGCGCGTTGCGCCGCCGGTCGAGAAGCCCGTCGACGTTTTGATGAAGTCGGCGCCCGACTCGGTGACGACGCGGCACATCTCGATTTTTTCGGCTTCGGTCAGCAGGCAGGTTTCAATAATCACCTTGAGCACTTTGCCGCCGCAGGCGGCTTTCACCGCCTTGATATCATCAAGCACGCCGGCGCTGTCGCCGGCTTTGAGGGCGCCGACATGAATCACCATGTCGATTTCATCCGCGGCGTTTTCGACGGCGTCGGCTGCCTCAAAACATTTGCCGCGCGTCGTCATATAGCCGTTCGGAAAGCCGATGACCGTGCATACGGGCGTGCGGCCGGCGAGATAAGCGGCGGCACCGCGGACAAAGGCAGGCGGGATACAGACGCTGGCGGTATGGAATGCGGCCGCGTCATCGCAGGCGCCCCTGATGTCGTCCCATGTCGCGGCGGTCGCCAGCAGCGTATGGTCCACTTTGGATAAAATATCCTCTATCTTCATTTTTCATTCCTCCTTAACGGATTTATTCTACACCATTAAGGGTCGAATGTATACCTCGTCGGACAGGGCGGCGCTTGCCTTGCGCGGGAGCATGTGCTATATTTGCATTCAGCAAAAGCGGAAGGGGCTCGGCGTTTGGACAGGCAGAAACGGGTGGCCGCGATACATGATATTTCCGGTTTCGGAAAGTGCTCGCTGACGGTTGCGCTGCCGATTCTGTCGGCGGCCGGTATTGAAACGGCGGTCATGCCGACCGCGGTGCTTTCGACGCATACCGGAGGATTTGACGGTTTCACCTATCGCGACCTGACAGGCGACCTTCGCGCTTTCGCCGCGCACTGGGAAAGTCTCGGCCTTGTTTTCGACGCGATTTACAGCGGTTTTCTCGGTTCAATCGGACAAATCGGGATTGTATCGGATTTCATCGACACGTTCAGGCAAAAAGACACCGTCGTTTTCGTCGATCCCGCGATGGCCGACGAGGGGAAAATGTACTCCGTTTTCAACAAAGATTTCGCCGCGGAAATGGCGCGGCTTTGCGCCAAAGCCGATATGATCGTGCCGAACATGACGGAGGCGGCTTTTCTGCTGGGCGAGGAGTATTTGGAAAGGCCTTATACCCCGGAATATATCGAGCATCTGCTGCGCAAATTAAGCGGTATCGGGCCCGCCATGGTTGTCTTAACCGGTGTGATGTTTGACGAACAGCGGCTCGGCGCCGCCAGTTTCGATCAAAGCACGGGGGAAATACGCTACGCTTTTTCCGACATGATTGCAGGCAATTTCCACGGAACGGGCGATATTTTTGCCAGCGCCATGCTTGCCGCTTTTCTTCGGGGAAAATCACTGGCAGATGCCGTTCAAATCGCAGTGGATTTTACCTGCGGCAGCATCAAACGGACCAAAGATGCCGGAACGGACGTGCGCTTCGGGGTAAACTTTGAGGCGGGATTGCCGGATTTGATTCGTCAAATCGGCGGCAGATAACCGGTAACCGTTGACGCAGACGGGGGGCAATCCCTCTGACATCAAGCGCCGGTTCATCATTTGCCGGACGGAGGCCGAAATGAATAACAAGCCCAACATTCTATTTATTTTGGCTGATGATATGGGCGCATGGGCTATGCGGAACGCCGGCAACCCCGATGTGATAACGCCCCATTTAGACGGGCTGGCAAGGGAAGGCATACGTTTCGACAACTTCTTCTGCGTCAGCCCGGTTTGTTCGCCCGCGCGCGCTTCGATTCTCACGGGCACCATACCTTCCCGCCACGGGATACACGACTGGCTTGCTAGGGGCAATATTGAAGGCAGCCAAAAGAATAAAAAGAAATTTTATGAAAGCAGGCTTTATAATCTCATACCGAACTGCCGCGAAACCGTACCGCAGCAATATCTTCACAACATCACCACATATACTTCCCTCCTGGCTCAAGAGGGTTACCAATGCTGCCTGAGCGGCAAATGGCATTTGGGCGACAGCTGCACCCCGCAGCAGGGTTTTGAAAGATGGTATACCATAGCAACGGGCGGCGGCAGCTACATGAATCCGCGCGTAGCAGAAGGCGGTAAAATATGTTATCCCGAAAAATATATTACCGATTTAATCACCGAAAACGCGGTGGTAAACCTGAACCAGTGCGCCGGCAGCAGCAGACCGTTTTATCTGAGCGTGCAT
This sequence comes from Bacillota bacterium, assembly GCA_022706685.1. Lineage (GTDB taxonomy): Bacteria > Bacillota > Clostridia > Oscillospirales > Acutalibacteraceae > UBA1447. Next base: position 34,134 of record JAKJCA010000004.1, on the reverse strand, counting down.
TATACGGCGCCGCACTCGCCCTGGGATAAACATGAACACCCGGCCGATGTATGGGCGCTTTACGAAGGCAACGCATTCTGCAATACTCCGGAAGAAAAGGAATATCACCCCTGCTTCACTTTCTCCGCTCCGTTCGGGCGGGGCGATAAAAGGAAAGCGCTGCTGCGCGGTTATTATTCGGCCATCACCGCCATGGATGCGGGGATCGGAAAAATCATCGAGGCCCTTAAAAGCAACGGATTATACGATAACACCATCATCATCTTTACATCCGACAACGGGATGAACATGGGGCACCACGGGCTTTTCGGCAAGGGAAACGCCACCTTCCCGCAGAATATGTACGACACCTCCGTCAAGGTGCCGTTCCTCGTCTGCTTCCCAAAAGCAATCCGTGGAGGCCGGACCATCTGTAATCTTTATAGCCACTATGATTTGATGCCGACACTCATTGGATTACCTGGACCTGCAGGGCGAAGTCATACAAAAACTCCCCGGCAGGAGTTTCGCGGATATCCTGCGAGGCAAAGAGACCGGGGCGGATGCCGGCAGTATCGTCGCTTTCAGCGAATACGGTTATTCCAGAATGATCAGAAACAAGCGGTACAAACTGATTACCCGGGGAGGCCTCTATTACGACGAGTTCTATGATTTGGAAAACGACCCCGGAGAAAAAAACAATCTTATCAAAGACAAGAGGCATCGGGAAACCATCGACAGCTTACAAAATGAACTCGACAGCTGGTTCCTGGAATTCGGCGACCGGCATTACGACGGCAGAAAGTATAAGGTTTTGGGACACGGGCAATTATATGATTACGACTGCGGCAAAAAAGCCCGTTTTACCGGTTTTGTTATTCATAAGAATCCTCTGAGAGCAGCGCGGCATATCGCAAAATACAGGACGCGGCGGTAAACGGCAAGATAAACAAGCGAGATCGATGCGCAAGCAATCCGTATAAAGTTCAGCAGGATAACAGAGACCCGCCGGCAGGAAAATTGCCGGCGGGTTCATTCAAAACGCGCTTATTGCCAGGCGAAGCGGACGGTGTCGCCTTCCGCGGCATATTCGAAGCCAGAATATGAGCCGTTTGCCAGCGCGTAAATAAAAGAATCTTCCATTTCGGCAGACGGGAACTCGATGCTTCCTTCCAGGCGCAGCATGGAGGGCAGGCACACGCCGCCCTTGAAACCGGTCATCCACCAGTGGGGCTGTAAAGGACGTTCAAAGAGCAGTTTATCGCAGCAGTAGAGTTTCATCGACATGGGCATCAGCCACTCGTCCGATGCGCTGTCATAAAAACCGTTCGGTCTGTCGAGGGGCTTGTTGTAAATACCGAACTCGCCGCCGACGGTGACGGCATACTGCCCTTTCCAGAATTGAACCATCCAATCCATACCGGCATATCGGAACATCACGCGCATCGTCTGATAATAATCGCCAACCGCCGGCGCAAGCAAATCGTAGAAGGCATTGAAGCCGAAGTCGCGCTGCCAGGTGTTTTTGGCGGCATACAGCGTCATCTGCCGGTGGTCGAGGTCGAAACCGAGCGATAAAGCCCCTTTTTCGTCGGCGCCATAGATCATCTGCGTCTGCGTATCATAGAAAACGCCGGAACGCCAGAGATGATGGTTGCCTTGATTGTCATCGTACTCGGCGTAAAACTCCCTGCGGTTTTCCGCAACATCCTGCAGGTAGACGCGCATGTTTTTGATGCCGTTGTCCATCTCGCGCAGAAAAGCCCGAATGGCGGCGACGGTGGCGTCGTAAGAATGGCCGCTGCCGGCAGCAGTCCTCGCCCCGGTTGACGCAGCAACAACAAGGGACGCTTCGCTGACAGCAGAGGATGAACGGAAAGATGCCCGCGCCGGTATTCGCGCGCAGGCGCAAGCATCTTTCGTGTTTTGTCCGTCGGGTTCGGCCCCTGCATTCGAGCCGGAGGCCTGAGCCGCCGCGCTGACCGGTACGGCCGCGGCGGGAGCCGCGGATTTCACGGCGATGCGCGTATTCACGGCCGTCTGAAGCGGCACTTGACCCTCGGAGGTTTTCCACGCGGCCGCGGGAAGAATCATGAAAACTGCCAGCAAAAAGGGAACTGTGCGCCTGAAGAAGATGTTGATGACTGACACACCTTTCCGAAGAAGATCACGGATTTCACATTTCGATAAAATTGACTTCTTTGTATGAACCGGAGCGAGGGTCAATCAAGAGCGTCTTAATCTCCTGCGGGCCGAAATCGAGTTCGCAGTCGAGACCCGCCGGCCGGAGTTTGACACGGGCTTTCACCGGGCGCCCGGCGGTCTCATAGAGACGCAGAACCGTGCCACCGCCCTTTTCCGGCGCTTTGATGACCGAGGCGGCAACATTTTCCGCCGAAATTTCCATCGCGCAGCCGGTTGTCGCCAGCGGCCCGGCATGATGCGTTTCCGGAATCAGGACAAGCGGGGAATTCAGCACGGCCGCCATCTGGACCGTCCGGGCAAAATCCCTGGTTTCGTGCGGGGCGAGGATGTAATGGAAAAAGTGCTCGCCCTGGTCCTGGAACTCCATAAGGTCGTCGCGGCAGCCGAAATGGTCGGCATAGCCGCAGCCGCGCGCAGCTGTCATGCGGATATCGCGGCCGAGGACATCGAAACTGTAACGGCCGTCGTTGATAAGCGAAAGCCCCAGGCCGTTCTCGTCGGAAACATCGAGCCATTTGTGGGCGTTCTCCTCGCAGCCGTCGGCCGGTTTTTCGATGAAGCCGTAGGGCATCGAATAGGTCACCGTATCGCCGCCGACAGCGGCCGGGAAGGAAAGTTTGAGGATTTTCAGCTGTTCGGCAAAGGTCAGGAAACAGCGGACATAAAGTTCCCTGCGGCCTTCATAGAGGCTGAAATCCTGCACAAGGACGCTGTTGTTGTAACGCGTCGTGACGCGGAGGGTCGCCCTGATGGGCCCGTTTTCGATAACTTTCATCTCGGCGTCGGTGAAGACGCCCAGCTGCTCGCGGAAACGGAAAACGCGGTGCGACCAGGTGTCGTTCTCATAGTCACGTATGACCAGGGGGACCGCCATGGGACCGGCCGCGAAATCTTTGCCGGCCGTTTTGTCGAGATACCCGGTCACGGCGCCGGTGAAACGGTCGAACTTGATTTTGACCAGAGAGTTCTCCAGCTTGCAGGCGGCGGCGGAAACGCCGGCCGTGGCGGGGGCCTCCATGGGCGTACGGTAATAGACGTAATAGGTCGCCCAGCCCAGCGCGGGCACCTCGGCGGTGAACATGGTTTCAAAAAGGTCGGTCCCGTTGGTACGTTCCGCGCGCACTTTTTGGATGGGGACGCTCCTGCCCTCGCTGTCACAGACACCAGAGGCCACATGGGACGTGTTGACGCTTTGGCGCACGGGAAAACTGTGCGGATTGAAGACGACGACGGGTTTGCCTTCGCCGTCGCCGGCAAACATGCGCGCGCCGTCTTCCTTGCCGGGAACGGAAAAAAGGCTGACGGTATTGACACGCCAGGAGATGCGTTCGAGGGAGAAACTGGCGATTTCGCGCGCGGTATCGCTCGCCGAACCGAAAGCGTCGAATGCCTCGTCATAGGCGCTGCGGATGGAGCAGCTGCCCAAAATGTCGTGGAACTGGTTGAAAAGCACCTTTTCCCAGGCGGCTTTCAGCTGCGCGGTATGTTGCGCGGCGCCGGTGAGTTTGGCGCCGAGCCAGTCGAACTTTTCGGCGGAAACCAGCAGGTTTTCGGCGACGCGGTTGCGTTTTTTCAGTTGGGAATTGGCCGCGTAGCAGCCGCTGGCGTGATGCTGCAGATCGGTTTTCACCACGGGTATCTGATCGGGGTCGACCGTTTTGCGGACATAGTCAAAATATTCCTCCGGACCGGAATACAGCACCTCGCCGCCGCGGGCGGCAATTTCTTTTTCGAGCGCATCGAGGTGGCGGACCGTCGGGCCGCCGCCATGGTTGCCCACGCCGTAGAAACTCATCAGCGGGATGCCCGCCTTCCCGGAGGCCTTGAGGAAATAGCGCACCTTCGCGGTGTATTGGTCGAGTCCGGCAAGGTCGGGATATTCCTCCTCTGAAAAGCCGTTGTCGCCATAGCCGAGCGGAATCCGGTAAGCCAGCACGCGGCTGCCGTCGGGCGACTCCCAAAACGAAAGGCCGAAGGGAAGGGACGGATTTTCCCAGTCGTCGGGGCGCATATAGACATAACTGTCCATGCCGCCGTGCTTGAGCAGCTGCGGCATCATACCGTTGTGGCCGAAGGAATCGACATTGTAGCCGAAACTGGCGATTTTACCGAACTTTTCAAGGAAAAAACCCTGGGAGTAGAGCATATGCCTGGCGAAGGCTTCCCCGGACGGCAGGTTGCAGTCGGGCTGCACCCACATACCGCCGCCGATCACCCAGCGGCCTTCGTTGACCCGCCGTTTGATCTCCTCGAACATCTCCGGCTCGCTTGCTTCTATCCACTGGTAATAACTTGTCGCCGCGGCGGTAAACACATAGGAGGGGTATTCGTTCATCCTGTCGAGGGCGGAGCGGAAGGTCGCCTTGATTTCGGCAAGGCCCTCGGATTTTCTCCACAGCCAGACAGGGTCCAGATGCGCGTTGCCGATTAAAAAAACTTTTTTGTCCACAAGGCACCTCAATCTTTGTTCTCTGCTTTTCTCATACGGACGACATCGCGGTAGTTGATGTAGGTGATTCCCTTGCTTTCGAGGTGCTGCCTGGTGGCCGGGTCGGAGAACAGTTTGTGCTCCCAAACCCTGCAGCGCCACAGCGCGGTGATACCTTTGAGTTCGTCGCACTCGAGCGACGGGTGGATGAAAGTTTCGGAAATGCCTTCCTCAATGCCGGAAAGCCGCTCGAGGATATATTCGCGGTATATGTTGTAGTCGCGCCTGGTTTCTTCCGTCCACTCGGGGAAAAGCAGGTAGTCGATAAGCGGGACCTTGTTCTCATCCGCGCAGGATGCGTAGCCGTTGACAATCATGCGCGCGACGTCAACCGGGACACCGTCGGGAAAATCGGAGGGAACATCCTGTTCGCGTATTTTCCGGAACATGCGGAACGCGTAGCCGAGTTGGCCGCAGACCTCAAAGGTTTTGGGCATCACTTCATAGTTGCCGTTGAGGCCGTAGAGCGAACCCATGTGATTGTCGAGGTGGGATGGCTTCAGCCCGAGCGCGACGGCGCGGGAGACCTGCGCCCTGATTTCCGTCTCCACTTCGTCGATATCGCAATGGTCCTCAAACTCGTCGTTTTCATGGTAGAAAAAGCCGAATTCATCGCGCAGGGAGTCCGTGCCGGATGCCGCCACAGGGCCCCAGCGGTAAACGCCCCACTCGCTGGTGAAGGTCAGGTGCACGCCGACGGCATACTGCGGGTGCTCGCCGGCCCATTTGCAGGCTTCGGGCGCCCAGCCGCAGGGAATCATCACCGTGGACGAGCTGATTCCTCCCTTTTCGAACAGGTCGAAGGTCGCAAGGTTTGCGGCGCGGCACATGCCGAAATCGTCGGCGTTGACAATCAGATACTTTCCGCTCAAGAGAACGCTTCCTTTCCGAATCGTTTATTTCATAATGCCGGCATCTTTAGCCCATTCATACCAGACATCGAGCGCTTTGAGGCGCTGGGCGTTGAGGTTGTGGCTGCCTCTGGTGTACCAGTTCATCTCGATACCCTGCAGTTTGACGAGGTATTTTGCCGTCGCGCAAAAGCCGCCGTCGATGGCGTTGTCGAGCAGGCAGATATGCTGATGGGTCTGTCTCGCCTCGTCGATTTTCCCGTGCGAGAACTCGTCCCACATTTTGACAAACAGCTGCGCGCCGCAGGTGGTCGGGGTCGCGCAGACGCCTCTCGCGCCGGCCCGGTATGCCTCGAATAAATACGGAATATTCGCCTGCAGAACCGAAGATTCCCCCTGAACGGCGATTTTTTCTTTAATCAAAGGCATGGTGCAGGTGGTGTCCTTAATGGCGACGAAACGGCCTGTTTTCACCAGTTTGCCATAGGTTTCGCCGGACATTTTGTGCGGGGAAAAGCCGGGGCACTCATACAGCATTACGGGCAGCTGCGTATGGGTCGACAACTCGGCAAGGTAGGTGAACATACGGTCCTGGTCATTGCCGTAGCCCTTTGTCACGAAAACAAGGCCGGAAACACCCGTTGACTCCATCCGCTTGACTTCCTCGACCTGCGCGAACCAGGACGGTTCCAGGTTCGCCGTCGCTACCACCGGCACCCCGCCGGCCCCGGCGACAACCGTCGAGGCGATTTGAATGCGTTCGTCCAGGGTCAGGCTTGTCATCTCCGAAGAGCCGCAGACCGCGAACAGATGCTGCGGTTTATGGGACGCCTGCCAGGCGGCATAGCGCTCGAGCGCCGTGAAGTCAACGGATCTGTCCTCATGGAACGGTGTCAGAATCAGCGCCCAGACACCGTCGAACTGCCGCATATTGTCCTTTTGATACATCATCGCGCCTCCGTTATCTTTATCGTTCGCCGGCTTCCCCGATCAGGCGGTAATAGCGGGCAAACCAGTAGGGAATAAGGAAAAGAGACCCGTCCTCCGCCGAAGTGCCCCTCCCTGAATCCGGCCGGAAAGGATTGCTATCGTCCCGGCCGACGCCGCGTTCGTCGGCGGGCAGCGGTTCCAGTAACTGTAGGGGTTCACCCCACTGTTCCTGCTCGGTGTCGTAGACCAATTTTTTGCGTGTGCTGTTTTTGATCGGGTAGTCAATCAGACTCAACGGTATTTCGCGCAGGGTTTGCACCGCCGCCTCCACATCGCAATACCGCCCGGTGAAAGCGCCGTAAATAAAGTTCCACATCGGGGTGCGTTCGATTTTTTCATACTGCCAGATATGCTCCAGCCCCATCAGAATCAGCGCCCGGATGGTTTCGTCGTTTTCCAGACGAAGCAGGATGATTGAACTTAAAAAGCCCAGATTGTCGTCCACGTGGCAGCTGTGAGCGTCTTTGACTTTGTGTCGCGCGGCGTTGAGCGCGTAATGGTGCTGCTGAATCAGCTTTTTGTACTCGGAGGCGTATGTTTCGTCGCCCGACATGTGATAAGCGGTTTTCAGGAACGCCAGTATTTCGAGGGAATTGACCCCCTTTTCCCACACCCACTTTTCGTCGTGGTTGAGTTTTTCGGGCGCCCAGACCGCCCAGGTCGTCGGCAGGCCGTCTTTGTCGACCAGCGTGTAATGGTTCCGGATCATGTGGTCGACCATCGCGCAGACGGTCGTTTTGATCTTTTCTTTTTCGTCGGCATCCGCGCACAGGTCGTAGTAGAGCGAAAACGCCAGGAAATGGCCGACCATCTCGTCGCTGGATGTTTCGCATTTCCATTCGCAGCTTTGATCGGATGTCAAATGCCACTCTTTGTCGCCGTTCCCGAAACCCTGTTCGCCCGGGCGGCGAATCGCGCGGGCGGTGAAGCCCGGCAGTTCGGTCACTCTCGTCAGCCAAAACATCGCTTCGAGGGACTTGCGGGCGTTCTCGAGCGCCTTACGGTCTTTTGTCACCGCCCAGCGGAACGCTTCCGCCGCGACAAACAGGCCGGTCCAGAGGCCGTCGTTGTCGGAAATGGCTACTCTGCCGGTCGAAAGGTCTTCATCGGAAATCCCGTGCCGGCCGCATACAAAGCCGTCGCGGACATGGTATTGTTCGGTCAAGCGCAAGAAGCGGTCCGCTTTCGCTTTCAACGTGGTCTGCGCCGTGGTGATCCGGCTCAAACCTTCCCGCGTTGCAGCCCAAACGGTCTGCCCGTCGCCCGAAACGGCGACCGCCGTTACGTCGGCATCGGGCACCCAGCGTTTCGCGCCCAAATATTTCAGCGCGCCTTTTTCCAGAACAATGACGCCGTTGTCGGACGCAAAGTACCTGGCGCCTTTTTGGTCCATCGCGATGCCGTTAATCTTTTCGGCCGGAAGATTCTCGGTTTCGGCCGGGCTAAGCCAATAATCGGTGTTGTCGTAAATATAAACGCCTTCGTCCGTACCGACCCAGAGATGGCCCCAGGAATCAAACCGCAAGGCGTTGATGGATGCTTTCGGCATATGGGTCAGATGCGGGAACATTCCTTTCCAGCGCGGGCGCTTGCCTTCCAGCCCGTAGAAAACCAAATCCGTCGACACATAAAGCAGCTGTTCATAAACGGCAAGGTTGCGCACGCGGCCTTCGACATTTTTGTACGGCTGCCAGCCGCCCTCATAACGGTAAAGCGTGCCTTTGACCAGCATATAGAACTTATCGCCGTGCTGCGCCATGTCCATCACATCGCAGCCCTCGCCGTAGTCTTGATACAGCGTCATTTTGTTGCTGACGCAGGTATAAAGTTTCGGCCCGCAGGCAACCCATAAGCAGCCGTCCGCATCGCAAAAAAGCATGGTGACCGCGCACGGGGCACTTTTGCCGTCCGGCCGGACCGGCAGGAACTTTTCGCCGTCAAACCAGGCCAAACCTTTGGAGGTGCCCGCCCATAAACGCCCTGTTTTGTCAAAGGCCGCGCAAAGAACCTCGTTGGACGGCAAGCCGTGTTTCTGCGTAAAAAAATCCCGCGAACGCTGCACAAAACTCCCCGAGGTATAACTGCTGCCGACCGGTTCCATAAGCGCCTCCCGAAACATGGTGCCGCGCCTTGCGCGGCGCTGTCCGACCTATTATATGATACGGCACTGGCGAATGCAAGGCAGAACGCATTGATTTCAAAAGGCGTGTATAGTAAGATAGGCGGGAACGGGAGTCAATCGGGATGCAGGCGCCCGCCGTCAAGTATATTGCCTTTACGGGAGGAACATCATGGAAAAACCCTCTGTGCTGAAAATGCTGGAAAACCGGGTCTGGAGAATCTACCTCGGAGGCGCCCTGCTCGACCAATTGAGGGGGAAGGAAGGGACGGACGGTTATTTCCCCGAGGATTGGCTGGCCTCCGTCGTCGCCGCAAACAACCCCGACCGGCCGGACAAACCCGAGCGCGAAGGGCTCAGCCGCGTCATGGCTCCGAACGGGGAAACCGTCTATTTGAAAGACCTTATCGAGTCGGACCCGGAAGCATATCTCGGCGCGGAACATATCGCGAAGTTCGGCGTCCACTTCGGTGTGCTGACAAAATTCCTCGATTCGGCGGAGCGCCTGCCGATTCAGGTGCATCCGGACCGTGACGCCGCCAAGAGGCTTTTCTGTTCGGATTACGGCAAAACCGAGGCGTGGTATATCCTCGGCAGCCGCGTCATCAAAGGCGAAGAGCCGTATATTCTGCTGGGATTCAAGCAAGACACCGACTGTGCGAAATTGAGGGAACTCTTTGACGCGCAGGACATCGCGGGCATGGCGGCTCTGATGCACAAGGTGCCGGTTAAGCCCGGCGATTTGTTTATTATCAAAGGCGGAACGCCGCATGCGATCGGGCCCGGCTGCTTCCTGCTCGAAATTCAGGAGCCGACCGATTACACCATCAGTTTGGAAAAGTGCAATATGCTCGGGGAGCGGCTGCCCGACTTTCTCTGTCACCAGGGCATCGGCTTCGACAAAATGTTCGAGTGTTTCCACTATGAAGGCCACACATTCGAACAGCTGCTTGAGGCGTTCAAGCCGGAACCGCGTTTGACCGCGCGCTCGGAGGAGATGGCTCAATACGCCTTAATTACCGAGAAGGAAACCCCGTGCTTCGCGCTCAACGCCCTGATCGTCAGCGGGCGATGCTCGCGCGAAACCTTCGGCCGGCCCGGCGCTCTGGCCGTCACCCGCGGCAGGGGCGCGGTAGACGGCATCCCCGTCCGAGCCGGCGACAGCCTCTTTGTCCCGGCCGGCGCGGGAACTTACACCGTGCGCGCCGACACCGGCGAAATGCTCGAACTGCTGGAATGTCTGCCGCCGCGATAAACCGTGACCGCCTTGAAAAGGAGGCCGAAAATTGATTGAAGTCATCCAAATGACAAAAAAATATGGGACGTTTACCGCGCTCAGCGACGTGTCGTTTCGTGTCGGCAAGGGCTCGGTTTACGGGCTGGTCGGATACAACGGCGCCGGCAAAACCACGCTGCTGAAAACGCTCGCGGGCGTGTTTAAACCCGACGGCGGCGAAGTCAGAATATTCGGCCAGCACGTGTTCGACAACCCGTTTGTCAAACAAAAACTTTTCTATGTGCCCGACGACCTGTACTTTCAGCCCTATGCGAATATGGATAAGATGGCGCGTTTTTACCGCGGGTATTATCCGGGTTTCGATATGAAAACCTTCGCCAAACTCGCGGAAGTGTTCGGGCTCGACACGACCAAACGCATCAACGGCTTCTCCAAAGGCATGCAGCGGCAGGCGGAAATGGTGCTTGGGCTGTCCACCTTCCCCGAAGTGCTGCTGCTCGACGAGAGTTTCGACGGGCTTGACCCCGCCAAAAGGAACATGGCAAAGAACCTGCTGATGGAATACGCCTCCGGCAGAGATTGCTGCGTCGTCATCTCGTCGCACAACCTGCACGAACTCGGCGATATGTGCGACCATATCGGGCTGATTAACGGCAAGAAAATCGTGCTCGACGCCGCCGTCGACGAACTCAGCGGCAGCAGAAGCAAATTCCGCGCGGTGTTCGGCGGCGACATCAGCCGGGAGGATTTCGAGGCAGCCGGCATCGAGGTCAAGCGTTTCGCAAAGGACGGCAAGATCATCACGCTGTCGGCCGGCGGAAGCGCGCAGGCGATTGAGGAAAAGCTGCGCACACTCTCGCCGCTGCTGATTGAGAAGCAGCCGCTGACGCTTGAGGAAATCTTTTTAGAAGAAATGGAGGGCTCGGATTATGACTTCTCGCAAATCTTCGGCTGAGCTTTTCCGGACTACTTTTTTTTCCGCCCTCAAGGGCAATTTTCTCCTGCCGGCGCTCAACCTTGCCGTGTTCTCGCTGGCCGCCGTATTGAGTTGTTATTCCAGCGTCAGGAGCATATTTGACCCTGCGGCCGGCAAAGCCGTTTACGACACAATCGGCGGAGGCCCGCAGGCGCAGGACCTCTCCAAACTTTTTAAGTACATTATTTTTGAAGGCTACCGCGCCTCTTCCGGCAACGCCGTGATGCATGTGGCGGCTGTTGGCGTTTCCCTGCTGCTGGGCGTGATGATGTTCCGCTTCATCGCCGGCAAGAAAACCGTCAACGTTTTTTACAGCCTGGGCATAAAAAGAAGCACGCTCTTCGGCGCGAAATACAGCGCCGGGCTGCTGATGCTTTTCGCTTCCGTCGCGCTGCCTTTCCTCGCCTGCCTGGCCATCAACGCCGCCTATTTCGGATTTTCGGCAGAATTGCTGACGGCCGTCGCCTTCCATATCGCCGGTTATACCGCGCTGTGTTTCATGGTTTTCACCGTGACGGCCGCGGTGTTTAGCTGCGTCGGCACGCTGGCGGAAGGCATCGCGTTTTCGGCGGTCATGCTGGCCGCCCCGTCGATTTTTTTCTTCTGCCTGCAGGTTTTGATGAAAACCCTGACTCCGGGATCCCCCTACGGATTTTTCGCCGACCCGATGACAGGCCAGGCGAAATCGCTGGCGGATACGCTCGCTTCCTGGAACCCCGTCTACTTTTTTTATAAAAAGGTTTGTGAGGCAGGCGTACTGGCCAGAGAAACCGCCGATACGGATTTCCGCTGGGTCAAACCCGATTTTTTGCCGCCTCTGATCTGGCTGGCGGCATCCGGCGCGCTTGCGCTACTGGCCGTATATCTGTTCAAAAGAAGAAAAGCGGAGATTTGCGGCTTTCTCGGGCAGAACAGGACGCTGAATTTCCTCGCCGTTTTTCTGCCGGGCATTTTCTTTTTCAGCCTTTGCGCGGCGAACATCAAACCGGTTGCCGTGGGCGCGGCGCTGGGTCTGGGCGCGATGAGCCTGATTTACCTCGTAGTCGACTTTGCGCTGATACGCAACTTTCGCGAGTGGCTGCGCGGCATGTTCAAACTGCCGATTCACCTGGCCGCGGCGCTGGCTGTGTTTTTTATTTTTTCCACCGGGCTGTTCGGTTTTTCCACTTACGTGCCCAATCCTGACAAAGTCGAAAGCGCAGAGGTCTCCCTGCAAGGGTACAGGGGACTGCTCAAGCCGCTTGATTCGATTTACTACCATGATGACCCCGATTATGTATTTTCGGTCGACGTGACGGGCACGCTGGACGGTTTCACCTCGAAGGCTGATATACAAGCTATTGCCGCGCTTCACAAGGAAGTCGCAGGCGCAAACCGCTCGGATAGCGTCGACGCCTCGTTCAGCGTCGTCTATCATTTGAAAAACGGGAAAGCCGTTTACCGCCACTTCGCGAAGGCGGACATGCGGACGCTGGTCAGACTGCTCGAGATTGAGAACACACAGCGTTACCGTGACGCCGTCAAGAGCGCCCTGACCGAGCCGCGGACCGACGCCGACGGCAACGACGCAGGCCTTGCGAAAACTTTCTACCAGAAAGAGGCTGACGTCTTTCTAAGTTCAAGGTTTCTGGATAAGACAACGCCGATGGAATTGACCGCCCCGAAGCGCAAAGAACTGCTCGCGGCGCTGGCCGCCGACTTCGCCGCGCAAACGCTCGAACAGCGTTATTTCGCGGCCGAGCCGGCGCTGGGGCTGCTTATCTTCCGTTTGAACGAACCGATACTCGACCGTGACGGCGGCAACCCGTTTGAAAAGCCCGACACGCCGTCCGGCACTCCGTTCGCCGACGCCGTCGACGTCACGGCGCAGGGCGTCTCAAGCTTCGCGGTCACAGCCGACATGGCGAATACCCTGCGTTTTTTGAAAGACAACCGGGCGACCATCATCGGTGATGACGGCTCGGTAACGCAGCAACCGTACTTTGATTTGCTTGACAGCGGTGCAACAGTCGCCGGCGCAAGAATCATCCCCTTCTCTTCGGCGGACGCCGGTTCTTCCTACTATCCTGGTTATTCTGAAATATCCTATCATTTCATCGGCGGCTTTTATGCGAAAGCCCCCGAATACGGCAGGTTCGGCGGCGCTTTCGTCCTAAACGACGCGGAGACCGCCGCAGCGCTGGCGAAAAAGGCGCGCTTTTCGTATTTCACCAAAGGGGCGGGTTATTTTGTTAATTTTGAATTGAAAGACGGCGGGGGCTATACCACACTGTTCGTGCCCGAGCAGGACATGCCCGCGGCGCTGAAAGAACGTATCAACGCTTTTGCATCGGAAACGCCCGTGAGAAATTAAGGTACTCTCCTGTCAGTACAAGCCCGCCGCAATCACCAATGCGGCGGGCTTTTCGATTCCTGCATTCGCAAGCGCCTTATCCGGTATCCATACAGCCGCGCGGCGCTTGCTTCGATTGTTGTTTCAGCGGGAAGCCGGCGTCAATACCTGTAGTCAGCCGCGGCGTTATAGCTGTCCTTAATCGCCAGCGGGCTGACCCATTTGAGCATATTGATGAAACTGCCCGCTTTGTCGTTGGTCCCGGAAGCCCTGCTGCCGCCGAAGGGGTTTTGGTTGACCACGGACCCTGTGCTTTTATCGTTGATATACAGGTTGCCGGCGGAAAAACGAAGCACCTTCTCGGCGTGGTCGATGGCTTCTCTGCTCGTGGCATGGAAAGCGCCCGTCAGGCCGTACTCGCTCGCGTTCGCGCACACGTCCAGCATCTCTTCATAACGCTCGTCTTCATAGACATACAGCGTGATAATCGGCCCGAAAATCTCTTCGGTCATGGTCTTATAGGCCGGGTCGCTTGTCAAAACCACGGTGGGTTCGACGAAAAATCCTTTTGTGTCGTCGCACCCGCCGCCGCAGATGATTTCGGCGTCGGGGGACGCTTTGATATATTCGAGATACCGTTTGTTTTTATCGAACGCCGCCCGGTCGATGACGGCGCTGACAAAGGTGTCCGGTTCTTCCGCGTTTCCCATTTTAATGGTGGCGATTTCGCCGGCAAGTTTTTCCTTGATTTCAAGCCACCTGCTTTGGGGAATATAACCCCGGGAAGTGGCGGAGCATTTCTGGCCCTGGTATTCGAAGGCGCCGCGGATGATGGCCGCGACCACACGGTCGGCGTCCGCAGAGGGGTGAACCATAATGTAGTTCTTCCCTCCGGTTTCGCCCACAATACGGGGATAACACTTATATCGGCCGATATTGTCGCCGATCTTTTTCCAGAAACTGTTGAACACCTCGGTCGACCCGGTGAAATGAACGCCTGCCAGATCTTCGCTGTTGAAAACAATATCGCTGACCATGCGCGCGTTGCCCGGGATAAAGTTGATCACGCCGTCCGGCAGGCCGGCCTCCTGCCAGAGTTTCATCACCATATAAGCCGAGTAGACGGCAGAGGATGCCGGTTTCCACACGACGGTATTCCCCGCTATGGCGGGCGCAGACGGGAGGTTCGAGGCGATTGCCGTAAAATTGAAAGGGGTGACGGCAAAAACAAAGCCGTCGAGCGGACGATAATCGACCTTATTGATGCTGTCTTTCGTCGGGGCGGGCTGCATATCGTAAATGTCGCACAGCGCCTTGCAGTTGATGTTGTAAAAATCAATCAGCTCGCACGCGGAGTCGATATCCGCCTGATAGAACGTTTTGCTTTGGCATAGCATGGTTGCGGCGTTCAGCCTCGCCCGCCAGGTAGTGGAAGCAAGGTGCGCCGCTTTCAGAAACACCAGCATTCTTTGGTCATAAGGCATTTCAGCCCATATTTTTTTCGCCTTGTTCGCCGCGTCGATCGCCAGCTGAATTTCGTCCCCGCCGGCTTCATGATAACAACCGATCACTTTGTCTTTATCGTGGGGGATGATGCAGTTTTTTGTTTTTCCGGTTCTGATTTCCCTGCCGCCGATAATTAAGGGGATATCCAGAAAGCCGTTTCTCATCGAGGCAAGCGTATCGAGCAGTTCTTGTTTTGCCGCGCCTGCCGGATAATAGCCCAGAGAGGGTTCGTTATGAAATTCACGCACTTTGAAATAGCCGTTGTTCATACCGGGAGATCGTTCCTTTCGCTGTAATCCATTTTTAAGGGCAAGCGGCCTGAAGAAGGCCGTCTTGTTCGGTGAACGATGGCGGCAACCGGGCCGGCTGCCTGATGATTATACCATATCCTGACGCCGGATGGCCTCATTGATCTGCCGGCGTTTTTCAAGCTGCCAGTCTTCGCTGTGCGGATACGTTGAAAAGGTCAGCGGCTCTTCGAGCCCCTGTTCCAGCAGGGCAAGGGTTTTATCCCTGCCGACAAGGCTTTCCAGCAGCTGCAGCGCGCGCATATCCTGCAGGGCGTCGTAAAAGACTTTCAGCCGCAGGGAGTTCAGCGGCGCGCCGTTTTCTCCGGGATAGACCGCGAAAGCGTCGCCCGACGGGAAGGCTTTGCCCGCGTCGCTCTCTTCAAAGGGATTGATCTCGCGCTTTGAAAACTGCGCGTACCAAAAATTGTGACCCCACTGCAAAAAGCCCTTGACGCCGAACTTGTAAAGCTGCATTCCGAGCACGCGGTTGCGCTGGGACGGCATGGCGAAAAACCGGTTGGAAACATAGCCCTTGTGCTGGCCGCAGCAGTAGTATGCCCAAAGTTCAGGTACCCGGCCGATAAACGGCTCGATATGGTCGGTCGCGGGGATCGGCGTTTCAACCGCCCCTTTGACATAGAACTTGAAATCCGAAAGGGCGTCGATGACCGGGGAACCCGGGAAAAGCGCCCTGACCAGCCGGCTTCTCTTTTGGTAAACGGCATACTGCGCGGCGGACGGTTCGTCGGACACATGGAAGAAGCAGCGCTCCCTGATGCCGTTTTCATCAAGAAAAGCATTGAGCGATTGTGCGAATTCGGTCAGAAAGCCGGTATATTTTTTGCTGCCTCCCCAGGTGTTCCACCCGAAAAGTCTGACCCGCCTGCCGTCCGCCTCCGCTTCGATTTTCGGCGCGTGCCTTGCTCCCCACTGCGTAAACAGATGGGACATTTCAAAATACGATACGCCGCAGCGGCCGCACATTTCCACCCATCGTTTCAAACGGCTCAAGTCAAACCGATAACGCCCGTCCTGCTGTTGGACGCCCACCAGTTGCACGGTCGGCCGTTCGCCGCCGGGCTGCGTATCCAGCGGCGGGGTAAAAAGGGGGGTCAGCACCATGTTCATCCCGTGTCGGGCGGCGTTACGCAAATAATTCTCCGTGATACGCCAATACTCTTCGCTGAAGACCTCCGTTTTATACCATGTCGCCAGGCAGTCGGTATGAAACCAGTTGGTATGGATGAGGGTTTGCGCGGGCAGGCAGGCATCAATGAGTTCGACGCCGACCTGCGCGCAGGCAAGCGTTTCGCCCGCGCAGCGGAAGGCTACGGCTACGGTGTATTCCCCGGCGGACATCGCCCCGCCCGGGTCTATCTCGAACCAGACGCTTTGCCATTGTTCGGGCTTGAGGGAAATGGACCCGCCGACAGGACGCAGCAGGTCAGGGAACAGACCGGGTTCGGTGCGCAGATAATAGTCGTCATGGTCCTTATAGGCCGGCAAGGCCGACGCGATGGCTTCGACCTGATATATTTTGATGCTGCCGGCAAGCGGCGAGTCGATTTCGACATCGAGCGCCAGCGCGTCCTTTCCCTGCGCAAATAAAGCCGTTTGGAAAGAAGCCCTTTCGTTTTTAAGCATTGAGAGCGTGCGAAGCGGCGTATTTTTCGGTTTTTCATCGGCAAAAACCTTTGCGAGGGAACTGAGCGTCAAGCAGGTGAACATAAGGACCCCCTGTGATAAAAAAAGAGGCGCACGCCTATGCGCCTCGGGTGTTCCGGGACTTTCAGCCGTTTTTCTTCAAGTTCGCAAGTTTGGTGTCTTTTTCAAGCGCGCGGTCCACCGCTTTTGTTATCGCGTTGGAGAAGCCGAACTCCTGCAGCGCCGCGATGCCTTCGATGGTGGTGCCGCCCGGCGAGCAGACCCGGTCAATGAGTTCGTAGGGGTGCTCTCCGCTCTCAAGAATGTATTTCGCGCTGCCTAAAACCGTTTGCGCGGCGATTTGCAGGGACAGTTTTTTATTCATGCCGATTTTAACGCCAGCCCTGGCAAGCTCGTCGATAAACATATAGGCGAACGCGGGCGCCGCGCCTGCAATAACGCCGAACATCGGGAAATACTTCTCGTCGAGCGGGATAACCGTACCGAAAGCGGAACAGAGTTTTTCGACAAGAGCCGTCTGCGCTTCCGAAGGCCTGCCATTGGTGCAGTATGCGGTCATCGACTCGCCGATGGTGGCATTGATGTTCGGCATAATACGCACCAGCGCGGGGCGGTAGGTAAGAAAAGAGGAGATGTATTCCAGAGAGTTCCCCGCCGCTGTCGAAATGACCAGAGGGTCTGCTGCTTGCAGCGTTTTATCCAAGCGGCCGAGCAGCGCCAGGAAATCGGCCGGTTTGATGGCAATCAGGACGACGCCGCACTGCTTCACCAAATCCTCGGCGGAGGCAGCCTGTACAATACCGTACTTTTGCGCCGCGAGCGCCAACTTGGGCTCGTCAATGTCAAAGGCATGGATGTCCTGCGCATCCACCGCCTTTGCGTTGAGTATGCCTTTGATCATCGCGTTGGCGAGATTGCCGGTGCCGATAAAACCGATTTTCATCTTGCAGCTCGCTTTCGTATCAGTGGTTCATACGTCGGAAGTGCAGTTGGGGCACTTGGTCGCTTCAATATTGATTTCAGACTTGCAGTAGGGGCATTCTTTCGTAGTCGGCGCGGCTTCGGGCTCGCCCTTCTTGCGCTTTTCGGCCAGCTTGTTCATGCCCTTGACGATGAGGAAAATGACAAAACCGATGATGATGAAGTTGATGATGGCGCTGATGAGCAGACCGTAGTTGAGGGTCGGCACACCTGCCGCCTGCGCGTCGGCAAGGGTCTTGAAAGTTTGGTCGCCCTTCAAAACGACGAAGAGGTTCGTGAAATCGATGCCGCCGGTCAGCAGGCCGATGACCGGCATGATGATGTTGGCGACGAGCGAGTCGACGATGGCTTTGAACGCGGCGCCGATGATGATACCGACCGCCAGATCAATGACATTGCCGCGCATGAGAAACGCTTTGAACTCCGCAATGAAGCCTTTGCTTTTTTCCATGACTACCGCTCCTTTGTCTTTGATTTGTTTTTTGCTGAAAGTCTCCTTTGCCATTATAAACGATACCGCCTTTCAAAATCAATCCAAGCATTTTGTTTTTTAATTCATAGATTAAAATACATAAAGATAAACCGAAAGAAACATCAGCACGCTGCCGCCGAGGACAAAAATATGGAAAACGCCGTGAAAAAACTTGATTTTTTTGCCGATGCCAAACAATACCGCGCCGAAAGTATACAGGATTCCGCCGACGAACAGCAAAACCAGGCCGGGATATTTTTCGCCTGAAAACACGGCGCGCAGCGGTTTGATAAACACCATTACCATCCAGCCGATGGCCAGGTAGAGAATCATCTGGACTGCTTTGAACTTCTCCTGGTCGACAGCGGTCAGGACAATGCCGAGCACGCTCCCGAGCCAAGCGGCCGCCAACCCGGCCCAGGCCTGGACGGGATAGCCCGCGCGCAAAGAAACAAGGCAATACGGCGTCAGGCTGCCCGAGATCAGCAGGAAAACCAGCGAATGGTCGATGACGCGCAGCACCTTTTTCAATTTGCCGGGCTTAGCCCAGTGATAGAATGTCGAGCCCATATACAAAAAAATCAGCGACGATCCATACACGAGCGCGGCCGTGACGGCGTAGCCGGAGCCGCTGCGCGCCGCTTTGACCAGGCAAAGCACCAGAGCGGCGACGCCGAGCGCCGCGCCGGTGCCGTGCGAAATATAGTTGAGCCTTTCCTCCGCCACGGTATAACTGGGTAAAATGACTTTTTGCATGGTTTCCTCCGGGTTTATATCGTTTCTTCCAGCCCCTCGAGGCGGAAGGCCGGCACGCATTCGCTGCCGGCTGAAGCCGGGTCTTGCACATATCCGTTGACAAAGCCGAAACGGGCGAACATTTCCTTTGCGATGCGGTATTCCCTTGCGGAGAGTTGCCTGGACAAAGGCAGGCCGAGGGCGGCCGTACCGCAGGGAGTGTACTGGCTCATCAGGCTGACAAAGGTTTCGCGGGGCAGGTTTTCGCTGACCCAGCGCAGGATTTTGCCGGTCTGCGCGAGGTTGCCCGGCAGCACCAGGTGCCGGATAAGCAGGCCTTTGACGGCCAGCCCGTCCCGGCCGAGAACCAGTGTCCCCTGCTGGCGCTGCATTTCGAGCACCGCGGAAGACGCGGCCTCAAAATAATCCGGCGCGCCGGCATATTTTGCCGAAACGGCCGAATCGAAAAACTTGATATCGGGCAGCCAGATATCGACGAGCCCTTCGAGGCGCCTGAGCGTTTCGACGCGCTCGTAGCCGCCGCAGTTGTAAATGACCGGGACCGGCGAACGGTATTGCTCGAGTACGCGCGCGAGAATTTCGGCATAGGGCGTGGGGCTGACAAGATTCAGGTTGTGCGCCCCTTGTTCCAGCAGCCGGTCAAACACCCGCATCAGACCTTCGCCCGACAGAGGTTTGCCGAAACGGCCGCGGCTGATTTTTTCATTCTGGCAAAAGACGCAGCCGAGGGGGCAGCCGCTGAAGAAAACGGCTCCCGAACCGCCGGTGCCGCTGATGCACGGCTCCTCCCAGAAATGAGGGAAAGCGGCGGCGGCCGTAATGATATCCGGCATGCCGCAAATGCCCGCCGCAGCGCCCCGGTCGGCGCCGCAAAGCCTTGGGCATAAAACACAGCCTTCCATAAACCTCCGCCGTCAATGGCATGCCGCCGCAGATAATCATAATACAAGCGGCCCGCCCGCGCAACGCTCCATTTGATTTATTTCATATTCGGTGCTATACTTTTGCCTGTTATCAAGGCACAAGGAGTGCGGTATGCTGCTCGCGATCGACATCGGCAACTCGAACCTTTCCGTCGGCGCCTTTGAGGAAGACCGGCTCGTCTTCGTCTCGCGCCTGGCGACGGAAAGGCACCGTACCGGCGACCAGTACGCCCTTGAACTGAAATCCATCTGCGAAATGCACCGGACCTCTCCCAGCGCTTTTGACGCGGCGATAATCGGTTCCGTTGTGCCGGAACTGACGCCGGTACTCGGCGCGGCCGCCTATACGCTGACCGGCTGCCAGCCCGTGATTCTCGGCCCGGGACTGAAAACGGGGCTGAATATTTTGACGGACAACCCAGCCCAAGTGGGCGCGGACCTCATCGCCGCCGCGGTAGCGTGCGCGGCGATGTATCCCCTGCCCTGCCTTGCGGCTGACCTTGGCACCGCGACGAAAATCAGCATCATCGACTCGAAGGGCGCTTTCTGCGGCTGCACCATCGCGCCGGGGGTCGCCATATCTCTTGAGGCGCTGGCTTCAAGGACCTCCCAGCTGCCCAATATCAGCCTGCAGGCCCCCACGAAAGCGGCCGGCAAGAATACCGTCGACGCAATGCGCTCGGGCATTATCTTCGGCACAGCTGCCATGATCGACGGGCTTTGCGAGAGAATGGAAGCGGAACTCGGCGAAGGGCCCTGTTTCACGGTGGCGACGGGCGGTCTGGCCGCCGATATCGTTCCCGTCTGCAAGAGGGATATCGTTTTCAACGGCGAGCTGGTGCTCGAAGGACTGCGGCTGGTCTTCGAAAAGAACAGAAAGCCCAAAACTCCGTAAATTTTGCGCTGCATCTCCTGCGGGGAGAGCAGCAGCAAGGAGGAATAAAAAATGGCAAACGTCAAAAACCGGAAAATCCTCTTCGTTACCCAGTTCGCGCTGCTGGCAGCCATCGAAGCGATTGTTTGTTTCACCCCGCTCGGTTCGCTGCCCGCAATCGGCCCCATTGTCGCGACGCTGTCGCACATCCCGGTGATAATCACCGCCATAATGCTCGGCACTTTCGCGGGCACGGCGATGGGCTTCCTGTTCGGCCTGTTCAGTTTCATCGTATGGACCTTTATGCCGCCGAGCCCTGTCGTCGCCTTTATTTTCACCCCGTTTTACGGCGTCGGCGAAGCGGGCGGCAGCGCGCTGAGCCTGCTGATCTGCTTTGTGCCGAGAATCCTGATCGGCGTCGTTGCCGGACTGGTTTTCAAAGGCCTCGAGAAAGCGTTGCAGAAGAAAAAGAACACAGGCCCGCTGGTCTACGGCCTGAGCGGCTTCCTGGGTTCGATGACCAACACCCTGCTCGTGCTCGGCGGCATCTATTTGTTTTTCGGCAGGGATTATGCCGCCGCCATCGGCAAAGGGTTCGATCTGATCCTGGGCATCATCGGCATGACCATCCTCACCAGCGGAATCCCCGAGGCTGTGCTTGCAGCCGTTCTCGCCTACGCGATTTGCAAACCGCTCAAGCACCTGCTTGAAAAGCAGCGGCTTTAACCGGATATCCCTTCATCAGAACGCGGCGCCCCCTGACGGGAGCGCCGTTTTTATATATGGTGGGGCGGTTTATTCTTTCCCGGAGACCGCGTCGACGGCGCTGACGATAAAACTGACGGTCAGGGCGGCCATTTCTTCCGGCGATTCCTTCATGCCGTGCGCAATCCAGGAGCCGAACAGCGAAATGCAGCCGGCCGTGTTGTAAGAAAAGAAGTAGTCAAGCGGACCGGGTTCCAGTTTGCCAAGGACTTCCCGGTACTCCTCCTCGATGCGGCGCCTGACGACGGCGACGATGCTGTCGACAAACTTGCCGTTGCCGTTGGCGCTCATAAAGAAGACCCCGAAGTCGGAGTTGCGTTTCAGGTAGGAGTAAAATCCGACGAACAGTTCCCGAGGAAAATCCGTGTCGGTATCGGTGTGTTTCTGGACGATGGCCCTGAGTTCCGCCGCCATATCCGTTTTGATGGCTTCGCTCATGCCCTCGATGTCGTTGTAGTATTTGTAGAAAGTCCCTCTGCTGACGTCGCTTTTTTCCGCAAGTTCTTTGACCGTGATGTTGCTGATCGGCTTTTTGCGCATTAATTCGACAAGACCGTGGCGCAGAGCCGCTTTGGTGCGGCGGACTCTTCTGTCCTCCGCTTTCGGGTTTTTCATGGCAATTTCCCCTCCAATAGGATATTTTTATAATATTTGTATGATATCACACATTACGTTCATTTTCAAGTATTTTTGTCCATTTATGATAAATATTGTTGATCGGCGGTATAAGAAAGCGCAAGGCGGAAGTGCCCCTTGCCGCCTTGCGCCCCGATAGCGTGCGAATATTACTCCCTATTTCTCGCGCAGAAGTTTTTTCAGTTCATCCATGAAAGTGTTGATGTCCTTAAACTGCCGGTACACCGATGCAAAGCGGACATAGGCGACCTCGTCGATGGCCTTGAGTTTCTCCATGGCCAGCTCCCCGATATAGTCGGTGGAAACCTCGCGCTCCAGCGAATTCTGCAGCGTTGCCTCGATTTCGGACACGGCGTTTTCGAGCATCTCGATGGAAACGGGACGCTTTTCACAAGCGCGCAGCATACCGTTGAGCAGTTTGTTGCGGTCAAAAACCTGGCGGGACTTGTCCTTTTTCACGACGATGATGGGTACGCTCTCGATGATTTCGTAGGTCGTGAACCTTTTGCCGCAGCTGATACACTCCCTGCGGCGCCGGATACGCTCGCCCTCGTCGGTAGGGCGGGAATCGATGACTTTGCTTTCTTCAACAGCGCAGAAAGGGCATTTCATAGTGTCACATCCCGATTTTTATTCACACAGGAATATACTCAGATTATAGCATGCGCGCCGCCGAATGCAAGCGTCCGCTCAAAGCAGTTTCTCAAGAAAATCCGCGGAAGCCCTCAGCTGCGCGTCGTCCGCGAAATCGCCGCGGTAGACTTCGATGATGTGGTCGCCCGCATAACCGCAGGCAGACAGTTCCGCAAAAAAAGCGGCAAAATCGAACCCGCCCTCCCCGGGCGGCAAACAGTCGGATATGGCGTTGAAATCGCTGACATGGACATGGACCAGGCTGTCGGCCAGGGGGACGCTGAAGTCGAAAGGCGAATAGCCGGCGCGCCGGGCCTGCTTGATGTCAAGCACAAAACGGAACAACGGGCCGATATGCTCTTTCATGCGTTCCAGGAAGTCAGGCGACTGCGAACGGTAATGCACCACATTCTCCTGCGCAAGGACGACGCCCTGCCTGAGGGCCTCTTCGGCCAGCAGGGCATAACGTTCGAACTGCTCGCGTTCGTCGACGGCGCCGGGGTTCCTGCCGCCGTGCAGCACCACAAAGCCCGCTTCGAGCATCGCAGCGGCAGAGAAAAACTTTTTAAACAGTTCCATACTGTCGTCAAAGCGGCGCCTGTACTCGCTGAAAAGCAGATACGTTTCGCCGAAAGACAAGAAGGGGTGGACCGCGCTGACGCGCACGCCGCCTTCCCGCGCGGCGCGTTTGAGCCGGGCGGCGAACGGTTCTTCAATTTCCGACCAGGAATTGAAAAAAACCTCGCAGCAATCCGCCCGGAGCGCGGCGACTCTGAGTAATGAAAGCTCCGTCTCCAGCGGATAAAAACAGGATGTCGATATGCCGATGCTCAAAGGCCTCTCCCGTTGTTGTTTTTTTTTTATCATACCATAGAAAAAAGCCCCCGACAACCGCGCGGCGGGACCGGCCGGCCTGATTTGACAGCGGCCGGCGCCGCCGTTAGAATAAACGTGCTTTACCGGCGAAAGGGGTGCTGTGTTTGAAAACGCATGAAAACGACGTCCTTCGCGAGCGGATGGCCGGTCCGGCGCCGGACCACATCATGCTGAGCATATCGGGCGATGCGAAAACCACGGCGACCGTCACCTGGCGGACCTCGGCGGAAGTCGCTGAAGGCTGCCTGATACTTCGGGAAAAAGGCTCTCAAGGGCCGTTCAGCCGTTTCGAAGCGCTGTGCAAACCTGTCGGCGGCGACCTGGAAACTTCGAACAGGCACTGGGCGACCGCCACGGGCCTGATGCCCGGCACACTCTACGAATACGCCGTCGGCACGCCGGGGTGCATGAGCGCAACCTATTGCCTTCGCACGCAGGAAGAAAAACTCGACCGGTTCCGTTTTCTGCTGATTGCGGACCAGCAGAAAGGCGCGCCGGCCGAGGCGCCCGATTATTCGCTGATCAACGGCGTCATCGCCCGGGCGCTTGCGCAGTACCCCGACTGCCGGTTTATCCTGACGGCCGGCGACAACTGCGACAACGGAGAGAATGAAATTCAATGGAACGGCATGTTTGAAGGCCTCAAAGGCATCATTGAAAGCATTCCGTTTATGATGGCCACGGGCAACCACGACAACCGCGGCTTTGTGCGCTGCCTGCCGGAGCCTAAGGGCAAGTTCTACCTCGAACACGCCGATTTTTTCGACGCCCAGTTCGAGCATTCCTACCCGAAAAACGGGCCTGCGGGCTACCAAACCGAAAACTATTCCTTTGATTACGGCGACGCGCATTTCCTGATTATGGGCATCAATGCGCCGGACCTCGTCGCTGAATGGGCCTATGAAGATTTGCAGCGCAGCGATAAGACGTGGAAACTGGGCGTCTACCACTTCCCCGTGTACCCGCTCATGCCGGAAGGCCAGCGCGACGACGGTTATCCTCAACTGCGAAAGCCCGTCGAGGAAGGCCGGCTGGACATCCTTTTCGCGGGGCACGAGCATTCCTTCGGCAGAACGTACCCCGCCAGAAACGACGAACTGTTCGACCGTCCTTCTCAGGGAACCGTGCACTACATCATGGGCAACGCCGGGCGCAGCCCTTACCTCTCAAACAGCAAAAAGGTATGGCACTGCTGCTTTTATCCGCAGGAAGAGCCCGTCGCAATGGCCGGGGTTGTGGAAATCGACGGTACGAAATGTACGATTACCGCCTTTCTCGACGACGGGCGCACCGTTGATTATTTCGCCCTCGACAAGCGCAGCGACACCATCAGCCCGCCCGCGCTCGCGCCGGTTTATCTGCGCACCAAATTGGCTTTCAAGGGATATCTGCTGGAAATGGCGGCGCGCGGCATCCCGCCTTTTATGGAAAACGGGCTTTGGTACGTGCCTTTCGCGCTGCTGGTCCAGTCCGTCGGCGGTTATGTGGATAAACAGCCCGGGAAAGTGACTGTGGGCCTTTACGGTAAAACAGCCGAATTCACCGAAGGCAGCGCGACAGCCGTCACTGATACCGGCAGCCTGGCGATGCCGTCGCCCGTGCTGCGCCGCTACGGCCAGCTGTTCATGCCGGCCGACAGCTGTGCCGAGATATTCGGCCTGACCTGGTATTACGCGGCGCGCAACAATTTCATCAATTTCGACCACAACTCCGAGGATAAAACCGTTTCGCCGCAACCCTGACCGGAAGGGCCGCGGCCCGAATTTATGACAAATGTGTTAATTTTTGCGAAAGCACTTGATTTTTTAATCGGGTGCCGTTAGAATATGTTTGGCACTCCGGAGTCGTGAGTGCTAAATCTATCGTCCGTCAAGGAAGGGTGCCAAAGCCCTTTCAAAATATTATATCAGGAGGAGATTTCATGAAGATCAGACCACTCGCAGACCGTGTCGTCGTCAAGCTCATCGAGGTTGAAGAAACCACAAGCAGCGGCATCATTCTGGCTGCATCCGCACAGGAGAAGCCGCAGGTTGCCGAGGTGATAGCGGTAGGACCGGGCGGCCTTGTCGACGGCAAAGAGGTCGAGATGTACGTCAAGGTCGGAGACAGAGTCATCACCAGCAAGTATTCCGGAACCGAGGTCAAACTCAACAAAGAGGAATACACCATTGTCCGCCAGAACGACATCCTTGCGGTTGTCGAATAATGAAACGGGAGGAATAAGATCATGGCCAAACAAATCGTATACGGCGAGGATGCCCGCAAGGTCCTGCAAGCGGGAATCGACAAGCTCAGCAATACCGTAAAAATCACGCTCGGCCCCAAAGGCCGGAACGTCGTGCTTGACAAGAAGTACGGCTCGCCCGTCATCACCAACGACGGCGTCACCATCGCCAAGGAAATCGAACTGGAAGACGCGTTCGAGAACATGGGCGCGCAGCTGGTTAAAGAAGTCGCCACCAAGACCAACGACGTCGCCGGCGACGGCACCACCACCGCCACCCTGCTGGCGCAGGCGATGGTCCGCGAAGGCATGAAGAACGTCGCCGCGGGTGCGAACCCGATGGCCGTCAAAAAAGGCATCAAAATGGCTGTCGACGCCGCCGTTGCGGCGCTGAAAGCCAACTCCAAGCCCGTCAACACCAGCGAAGATATCGCGCGTGTGGCGACCATCTCCTCAAGCGACGAGGTACTCGGCCAGATTATCGCCGACGCGATGAAGAAAGTGACCGCCGACGGCGTTATCACTGTTGAGGAAAGCAAGACCGCCGAGACCACCTCCGACGTCGTCGAAGGCATGCAGTTCGACCGCGGCTATATCTCCCCCTACATGGTCACCGACACCGATAAGATGGAAGCGGTCATCGACGACGCGCTGCTGCTGATCACCGACAAAAAAATCTCGAGCGTGCAGGACATCCTGCCGCTGCTTGAGCAGATCCTCAAAGCAGGCCAGAAACTGGTCATTGTCGCCGAGGACGTCGAGGGTGAAGCGCTTTCGACCATCCTGGTCAACAAACTGCGCGGCACCTTCACCTGCGTAGCCGTCAAGGCGCCCGGATTCGGCGACAGGCGCAAGGAAATGCTCCAGGATATCGCCGTGCTGACCGGCGGCGAAGTCATCACTTCGGACCTCGGCCTTGAACTCAAAGAGACGCAGATGAACCAGCTGGGCAGAGCCCGCCAGGTCAAGATCTCCAAGGAGAACACCATCATTGTCGACGGCGCCGGGGATAAAGCGGACATCAAAGCCCGCATCGGCCAAATCAAAGTCCAGATCGAGAACACCACCTCCGATTTCGACCGTGAAAAACTTCAGGAGCGCCTGGCGAAACTTTCCGGCGGCGTGGCGGTCATCAAAGTCGGCGCGGCGACCGAGACCGAAATGAAAGAGAAGAAAATGCGCATCGAAGACGCCCTTTCGGCGACGAAAGCGGCCGTTGAGGAAGGCAGCGTCGCCGGCGGCGGCGTAGCGCTCATCAACGTCATCCCCGATGTCGCGAAACTGCTCGACACGGAAGACCCCGACATCAAGACCGGCATTAAAATCGTAATGAAAGCCCTTGAAGAGCCCACCCGCCAGATCGCGGCGAACGCCGGGCTGGAAGGTTCCGTCATCGTCAACGCCATCGTCAGCTCCAACAAAAAGGGCTACGGCTACGACTTCGCGAAAGACAAGTACACCGACATGGCGAAAGCCGGCATCCTCGACCCGACGAAGGTCACCCGTTCCGCCCTTGAAAACGCGGCGTCCGTCGCAGCGATGGTCCTGACCACCGAGAGCCTCGTCGCCGAGAAGCCCGACAAAGAAGCCGAAGCGGCAGCCAATGCGGCGGCCATGGCGGCCCAGGGCGGCGGCATGTATTAATCCCCAGCCCCCTTCTATTACAAAGCGGGAGCGCGTCCGATGACGCGCTCCCCTTTTTTCTGCCGGCACAAAGCCGGATTTGATAATCCCGCCGCCAAAGTTAAAGCAAACGGATGGCATTTCCGCTTCGCTTTAAAAGCGGAAATCGTTGATTTTGTTATATCGAGCCAGTCTGCTCCGCTCCTTGAGCGCATCGAGGTTGTCCGGCGCTATGCCGTATGCGTTTAAGACCATCTCGTAGCAAAGCGGGTTCGGGCTGTAGCGTGCGTCATCCCATATACAGCCGTCGTCGAGCCCGCTGCCCCGCATGACGGCAGCCGCAACGGCAGGGCTGCGCGACATACCCGCGGCGCAACATACAATCAGAGCGTCGGCGTTCTTCATCGCCTCGTCGGCAAACACCTTGATGCGTAGCGCGGCGGCGTTATCCATTGATTTCGGGTCGCCGGGCAGCAGGACGTCCGCGATATGGAGTTCGAGCAGGCGGCCCAAACTGCCGGGAGGGCATTGCACGCGGTCCCACGCTTCGTCATAAAACGCGATGATATCGTACTTTTTGCCCGGCAAAATATGAAACGGGACTTCTTTGCGCGCGCAAACAATCAACTCAGCCATGCCTTCGCCCTTAATCCGCTTTCCATTCATCCAGGAAATACGCCCTTGAATTCGCTCTTGCGCCCTGTGCGTCCACCACCTCAAGGCGAATATAGACATCCGACGGATCAATCTCGAACTTTGCGTGTGTCAGCCGCCCGGAACCTACGGCGTTCGCGGCCTGTCCGTGCCGGCCGGCCGTTGTACAGGTGATCCTGACCGCTTCCGAGCAGCTGATTGAAACCGTATCATTCTCAATAGAAAGCGATTCGATGGCCGGCCCTGACGAGGCGTAATAATCGCCGTTTTGGAGGGCCGCCATAATGGTTTTGTAATCGAGATTTTCGGCTTTGACCATCACCCAGCCGCCGAACGAGTCGTTGAGAGGATGGCCGAACGGGCTGCGGTTATGGTTGTCGTCCGCGGCGACGCAGCCGATGCGGTTGCCCATGCGCAGCAGCGTGTCGTACACCTGAGTTTGATTGCCGTCGATGCCGTCGAGGTTATAGGCGCCGAAATTGAATATTTCGCAAGCAAATATCCCCTTTAAGCCGCGATAATCGTCGAGCGTTTGCAGCGACCAGTACGGGTGGTTATAGCAAACGATAAACCCGTTTGCGTTCAAGGTTTTAATAAAAGTATTGACGCCCGCCATGTCGCCGTAAGCGGGTTTGGGTAAAACAGGCTCCCTCTCCCCTTCGTCGAGCGCGTAAGCGTTGAAATGATAGCATTTTGTGAAATAACTGTTCGCCACATCTTTTTGGCTGATGTCGATTTCATAACCGTTTAACGCCAGAAAGCGCCCGTCCGTCAGATTGTTGTGCCGAAAGAACCGCTCATGGTCGGTAAACGCGACGATGGAATATCCCCTTGCCGCATATTCTTTTTTTACCTGTTGCGGCGTCATAGAACCGTCGGAAAGTGTTGTATGGCAGTGGAGATTGGCTTTGAAAAACCGGCCGGTTTCGGGCAGGAGGAAGCGTTTCATCTCTTAATATCCTTTCGGTCAGCCGCAAAATCGCGCGGCTTTTAATGTAAAAAATAACCCCGCTGTCCCTCGGGGCGGCGGGGTCGGCTGCTTTCAGCTGTCCATGCCCAGTTCGACGGCCCGCATGTTGCCGGCGACGAGGTTTTGCTTGCGGGGCGGAACCGCCTTTTCGATGGCCGCGCGCATGGTGTCAAGCGAACAGAAGCGGGTCTCCGCAAGCATTTTGCCGACGAGGATAATATTGGCCAGGCCCTGCAGCCCTTTTTCGCCGGCGAGGGCGGTGGCGGGCACATAGAAAGAGGAAATATCTTCCCTCGCGGTTTTGCCGCCGACAAGCGAACTGTCGATGATGGCGATACCGCCCGGCGCCACGCTGCCGATAAACCTGTCGAAGGACGGCTGGTTCATCACGATGAGGATGTCGGGCTCGGTCACCAGGGGCGAGCAGACCGGTTCGTCTGAAAGGCAGACGCTGCAGTTTGCCGTGCCTCCGCGCATTTCCGGACCGTAGGACGGCAGCCAGGAGACTTCCCTGCCGTCAATCAGGCCGGCGTAGGCGATGAGTTTGCCCATGAAAAGGATGCCCTGGCCGCCGAAACCGGCCAGCAGAACGTTGAGGTCCTTCATGGCTGCGCCTCCCCCTGAGCCTGCGCGGACGTATCTTTATAAACGCCGAGCGGATAATACGGCAGCATATGCTCGCGAAGCCACACCAGCGCCTCGGACGGGGTGAAGCCCCAGTTGGTCGGGCAGGAGGAAATGAACTCGACGATGGAGAAACCCCTGCCGTCAAGCTGCGTCTGGAAGGCCTTCTTCACGGCCTTTTTGGCGGCGAGCACGTTGCGAACGCAGTCGACCGCGACGCGCTGGGCGAAGGCGGTACCGTCGAGGGTGGAAAGCAGTTCGCAAACCCGTATGGGGTAGCCCGCCGTTTTGACGTCCCTGCCGTAAGGCGATGTCTGCGTGACCTGGCCGGGCAGCGTGGTCGGCGCCATCTGGCCGCCGGTCATGCCGTAAATGGCGTTGTTGACAAAGAAAACGCAGATATTCTCGCCACGCGCGGCGGCGTGCACCGTTTCGGCCGTGCCGATGGCGGCCAGGTCGCCGTCGCCCTGGTAGGTGAACACGGCGGCCGAGGGTAAAGCCCTTTTGACGCCGGTTGCAATCGCCGGCGCCCTGCCGTGCGGCGACTGAATCATATCGCAGGAAAAATAGTTGTACGCCATAACGGCGCAGCCGACCGGCGCAACGCCGACGGCGCTGCCTTCAAGGCCGAGTTCGTCGAGGCATTCGGCAATCAGACGATGGATGATACCGTGCGTACAGCCCGGGCAGTAGTGTGTCGGGGCGTCGGTCAGCGCGTGCGGTTTTTCAAAAACGACAGCCATCAGCGCGCACCTCCTGAAAGATTTTCGATTTGCTCGAGCACCTGCGCCGGCGTGGGAATCACGCCGCCGGTGGTGCCGAAAAAGCCGACGGGTTTGGAACATTCGACGGCGAGCCTGACGTCGTCGACCATCTGGCCCATATTCATCTCGACGCATAAAAAACGCGAAGCGTGCCGGGCCGCAGCCTGAAAATCCTTTTTGGGGAAAGGCCATACGGTAACGGGCCTGAGCAACCCCGCCCTGATACCGCGTTCCCGGGCGGTACGCACGGCGGCTTTGGCGATACGCGCCGCGGCCCCGTAGGCGGCCACGACGATATCGGCGTCATCGACGAGGTACGCTTCGCAAAGCGGTTCTTTCGCCTCGATCTCACGGTAGCGTTCAAAGCGTTTTTTTACCAAATCTTCCAATTCGCTCGCGGTAAGATAGAGCGAGTTGACGATATTGTGTTCCCTTTGGTTGCGATGGCCGCAGGCCGCCCAGGGCTTCGCTGCCGGAACCGGAACTTCTTTGCCGCCGATTTCGACGGGCTCCATCATCTGGCCGAGCAGACCGTCGGCAAGAATCATCGCCGGCATGCGGTATTTGTCCGCCAGGTCGAACGCCTTGCCGACGAGGTCGACCATTTCCTGCACCGATGAGGGCGTAAAGACGAGGATATGCAAATCGCCGTGTCCCGGAGCCTTTGTCGCCTGCCAGTAATCCGCCTGCGAGGGCTGAATGCCGCCGAGGCCGGGTCCCCCGCGTTGAACGTTGACAATCAGCGCCGGCAGGTCGGAGCCGCACATATAGGAAATTCCCTCGGTTTTCAGGCTGATGCCCGGCGACGAGGACGAGGTCATCGCCCTGACGCCCGCCGCCGCCGCGCCTTGCACCATATTGATGGCGGCGATTTCACTCTCCGCCTGAAGATAGACGCCGCCGACCTTGGGCATTTGTTTGGCCATGTAGGCAGCCAGTTCCGTCTGCGGCGTGATGGGATAGCCGAAAAAACAACGGCAGCCTGCGTCGATTGCCGCCTGGGCGAGCGCTTCGTTGCCTTTCATCAAAACACGTTGAGCCATATTCATCACCTTTCCACCGTTATCGCACAGTCTGGGCACATGATCGCGCAGGACCTGCAAGCGGTACAGTCGCCGGGATTGGACACTTTCATGGGAGGGTAACCCTTTGCGTTGAGTTCATCCGCGGCGAGTGCGAGCACCCCCCTGGGACAGGCCTCCGCGCAAAGGCCGCAGCCCTTGCATAAGTTTTCGTTGATGGTGACTTTAGGCATAATTCCCTCCGTTTAGTTCCACGGCAGTTTTACGAGAATCTCTACCGGGAAAAGATCATAGCCGGCCAGTTCCGGCGCGCCGGCAAGCGCCGCGGGGACGGTGCTGGCGAACAGCGGCAGGCCTGTCAGCCCTGCTACCGCCTTCGCATAAGCAAGCCCGTCCAGAATATCGGCCGGGGCGGTCAGCCCCGAAAGGTGCGAATTGTTGACAATCGCCGTGGCCTTGAGACCTGATGCGGCTTCGATTTCCCCGAGCAGGGCAGCAGCATCGGCCGGAGCCGCGGTTTGGATGCGGAAGCGGTTGACGACATAGAGCATCTCGTAGCCGCGCGCGCAGATTTCTCCGGCAAAGCGGCCGAGCGCGGCGGCGCCGGCGTCGTCGCCGCCGGCATCGATAATCACGTCTCCCCCGCCGCCGATGGC
This sequence comes from Bacillota bacterium, assembly GCA_022706685.1. GTDB lineage: Bacteria > Bacillota > Clostridia > Oscillospirales > Acutalibacteraceae > UBA1447. Next base: position 2,043 of record JAKJCA010000004.1, on the reverse strand, counting down.
TGCGCCGATACCCGGCGTCAATGCCGGTGCGTCAAGCGTGGTACCTGCGGTGCCCGGGGCGATCAGGCGGACGCCCTTCTCTTCGAGAAAGCGGGCATAATCGGACGAGCGGAAATAGGGGTTGACGATGTCAAGGTCAACAAGCGTCATTTCCCCGCCGCCTGCACGCCGCCGCAAGGCGAGGTTGAGTGCAAAATTGGTTTTTCCGCTGCCGTAATGGCCGCATACGATCGTAATCAACGGGGGCGCGTTCTCCTGCATATTGATTCAAGATATTGTAGCACTTTAGCCGACGCGCTGTTACAAAATATTCTCCATGTTTATGGAGAAAAACCGCCGGCAACAAGCGCATTTTTTATGCAAATGCGTTATCTTAAATAAAAGAGGCGGGGTTCCCCGCCTCTTGAAACAAACAAGGGGTGTGAGAAGGCCTTATTCGGCCTCGTCCTCCTGCGCGTCCTCGACGGCTTCTTCGGCTATTTCAACAACAGCCGGTGCGGCCTCTTCCGAGGGTTCCGAGGGTTCTTCCGTATTTTCCGGAACGACACAGGGGTCGTTCCCTACAGGCTCGCAGGGTTCTGCCGCCTGGGCAGCCTCTTCCGCGGGTTCTTCAACTGCCGGGGCGGCCTCTTCGGCAATTTCTTCGACAACAGGGGCGGCCTCTTCGACGGGTTCCGAGGGTTCTTCCGTATTTTCCGGAACGACACAGGGGTCGTTCCCTACAGGCTCGCAGGGTTCTGCCGCCTGGGCGGCCTCTTCCGCGGGTTCCGAGGGTTCTTCCGTATTTTCCGGAACGACACAGGGGTCGTTCCCTACAGGCTCGCAGGGTTCTGCCGTCTGGGCAGCTTCTTCGGCTGTTTCATCAACAGCCGGGGCGGCCTCTTCGGCCGGCGCCTCGGCTCCCTCGAGCGGATCGAGCAGGGCGCGAATCGAGAGGCTGACTCTCTTGCGGTCAAAATCGATACCGGTCACCTTGACCGTTACGGTCTGGCCGATTTTCAGTTCGTCCTGCGGTTTCTCGATATGGCGGTTGGCGATCTGCGAGATGTGGATAAGGCCGTCGATGCCGGGCATCACCCTGGCGAAAGCGCCGAAAGTGGTCATGCCGACAATTTCCGCCTCCAGCACGGAACCGACGGGATACTGCTCACGCAGCTGCTCCCAGGGGCTGTCCTCGGCTTTTTTATAACCGAGGGAAATCTTCCTTTTTTCGGGGTCAAGGCCTTTGATGGTGACGTCGACCTCGTCGCCGACAGCAAGAACCTCCGAGGGGTCCTTGATACGCTTCCAGGAGAGTTCGGAAATATGGATCATGCCGTCGACGCCGCCGATATCGACAAAGGCGCCGTAGCTGGTCATCGATTTGACCACGCCGCGTATTTTATCACCGACGGCGGCAGTTGCCCAGAAAGCGTCCGCAGCGGCCTTGCGGCTGTCGGAAAGCGTCGCCTTGATGGAACCGACGGCGCGTTTGCGCTGCTTGTTGACCTCAATAATCTTGAAGTTGACGCGCTTGTTGAGCAGATCGTCAAGCGGGTCGCCTCGCGAAGCGGTCGCCAGAGAGGCGGGTACGAATACTTTCACACCGTCCGACAAGACGAGCAGGCCGCCTTTGATAATCTCGGTCACGACGCCTTCGAACACGGTGTCCGTGTTCTCGGCATCGCAAATATCAAACCATGACTTCATCGCGTCGCAGCGGCGTTTGGAGAGGACGACGGTGCCTTCGGTGTCGTTGGTTTTCAAAATGATGAGGTCCATCTCGTCGCCGACTTTGAGTTCCGCAGCGGGGTTGGCGTTCGGGTCCGCGCTGTACTCTTCAAACGGTACATAGCCCGCGTGCTTCCTGCCGATATCGACCTGAATTTCCGTAGCGGAGATGCCCATCACCACACCGCGGACCTTCTGGTCTGAGTTCAGGCTCTTCAATGACTCCTCGAGGGCGACTTTGAACTCCGCGTCTTCGCTCTCGGGTTCATCCGCAGCACCGCCGTCTGCCTGTGCGGGTTCGACAGTCCCGGCGTCAGGGGCGGGCGTCACTGC
>JAKJCA010000085.1 GCA_022706685.1 Bacillota bacterium | reverse complement strand
CCGCCGTATTGCCGGCAATCGCCGCGGGATAGAGGTTGAGGCTCGTCAGCACGGCGACCATGATTAGGATGAGAACTCTCAGCACAGGCATATGCTTTCCTCCGTATACCGATATTTTCTACCATCATACAGCGATACCGGCCGGATTTCAAGCCGATTCCGGCGCCGCCTGTTTTTGTTTGGTGAACGACAAATTTCTGAAAAAGTATTGACAAAATCCGTGATATTGCTATAATATAAGCGCGGTTGTCCGACGGCCGTTAAAATGTGTTTTTGATGTTTGGAGGTGTCCGGCAATGAAAAAGCTCATAGCGCTCGCTTCGGTTGTGCTGCTGATTTTTCTGGCAGCCGCTCCGGCTTACGCCGCGGATATTATTCCGCCGGCGCAGCCTGTGCTCACGCTGAAGGTGACCGTCGACGAAACCTGCAAAACCAACGTCAGGTTTGAAGCCCTGCTCAACGGCAGCCCGGTCACGTTCGGCAGTGATACGGCGGGGATGATTGATTTCTACACCGGCAGCCCGATGCTGTGCGTCTACCCGAACATTTACCTGGGCAGCGCGCCTGTCGGGCCGGGCGGCGTCGCCGAATTCGGTACATGGCAGGAGGCCGGTTCCTATGCAGGCGGCGCCATTTACAAGAGCGCGCTGTACGGTACGGTGTTTTCCAATGTCGTGATGTACGAGGTGAAAAAACTGCCCCCGGCCCAACCGGTGCTGAAACTCGAGGCAAAGGTCATCGGCGGTATTTCCGCCAACAAGATGGACAATGTCCAGCTTACCGCCACGCTGATTCTCCCCGACGGTTATGTGGATATGAGCATGAGCCCCCTGCCGCCCAAGGTGGACTTCTATTCGGGCAACCCCTTGCTGGATATGTACCCCAACGAGCTCCTCGGCAGCGCCTTTGTCGTCGATGGCGTTGCCAAACTCAACACGGCGCTCAAGCCGGGCGATTATGCGCTAGGCGCGGCCTGCTCGCTGATTCCCGGCGGCAGAATTTATGCCCCGCAAGTCTATGTCAGCATACCGAAACTGGCGCTGAACATCGATCTGAAAGTTGATGTGGCCAGCGGCGCGAAGGCGCAGGTAACGCTGAAAGCAGCCGTCAGGGTGGTCGAGTTGAAACCGGTTACGGGCACGGCGGCCGCTACGGTTCCCTCCGGTCCGCTGAAAATTGATTTTTACGTCGGCGACCCGCGGCTGAATATGCCGCTCAAATATGCCGGCAGCGCGATGACCGACCGCAGCGGCAACGCGTTTATCGTGATCAGCCAGGCGCCCGGCACCTATGCCGCCTATGCGGTGTGCGAGACAAATCCATACGGCACCTTCGCGTCCAAAACCGTCAACTACCGCGTTTCCTCATCGCCGATTGTGCCGGTTTTCTTTGACTTCTGGCAGCGGTTTTTCAAACTGTTCAGCCTGGCCTGACCCCATCCTGCCATTCCAACAGCCCTTTCACGGCCCTGCGAAGATATCCGCGGGGCCGCTTTTTGCCCCCCCGCAGCGCCTCGTTTCGACTTACCGCATCCGCAGGGAAACGGCCTCTGAGCCGCCCTTCTTTATTCATCCATTTCGATTCGACAAATCAGACTTGAGCAAAATATTGGTATAATGATCCGGTATCTCTGTGTTTGCCTGTTCGCGCAATCCGCGATTTTGAGCAAGCGCGGTCAAGAAATATCCCTTCTTTTCATGTATGCTGTTAACGGAGGTGAGCCGAACGCAAAACAGGGAAGCGATTGAGGCGGTTCAGCGTGTTCAGGATTATATCGATGAAAATATCCGCCGGCCGATCACCTTGAACGGGCTGGCACGCGCGGCGGGTTATTCTCCGTGGCATACCGCCCGGCTGTTCAAACTCTATACCGGCATCGCGCCCTTCGAGTATATCCGCCGGTTGCGCCTGTCAAAAGCCGCCTTGCGCCTGCGCGACGAGAAACCCAGGGTCACCGACGTCGCCCTCGACTTTGTTTTCGATTCCCACGAAGGTTTCACGCGCGCGTTTTCCAGGCAGTTCGGCGTGCCGCCCAAAGCCTACAGCAGCAGGCCCGGCCCCATTGCGCTGTTCATTCCCAATGATGTGCGCGCGTATCGCCCCGATTACAAAAAAGGAGATGCTACCGTGAAAGAAAACGACAAACCCTCTTTCATCTTTACCCAGGTCGTCGAACGCCCCGCCAGGAAATTGCTGCTTAAGCGCGCCGTGACGGCGGAGGATTATTTTACCTACTGCGACGAGACCGGCTGCGGCGTCTGGGGCGTGCTGACCAGCGTCAAGGAGGCGATTTATGAACCGGTCGGCCTCTGGCTGCCCGACCGCCTTATCCCCGAAGGCACCTCGCGCTACGTGCAGGGGGTGGAACTGCCGCTCGATTACGACGCCGGCGTGCCAGAAGGGTATGAACTCATAGAGTTGCCGCCCTGCAAAATGATGGTCTTTCAAGGCCAGCCATACGACGACGAGGATTTCTGCGAAGTGATCGACGCAATCGGGGAAGCCATCGAACGCTTCGACCCGGCAATTTACGGCTACGAGTGGGCGGATGAGGAAGCGCCGATGTTCCAGCTCGAACCGCTGGGCTACCGTGGCTACATCGAGGCCAGGCCCGTACGCGCTTTGAACGAAAAATGATATGCCGGGCCCTTATGCCCGGCCGGCGGCGTTTGACCGAAACTGTGATTTGGTGAGGCGCCGTTCTTCTTTGCGGTCCCGACCGCCGGTTGCGCTCAACCCCGCGGCGGGGTACAATACCGATAATATATGCTGAATGGCTTCGGAGTTGAACGGATGAAAAAACTGCTGTCGATTCTTCTCGCCCTGTGCCTGCTCGCCGCTTTCCTGCCTCCGGCCGTTTCGGCCGAAACCGCTGAACAGGTGCCGGACGCGGCAGGGGAGACCTATCCCTTTATCCTCATCCGCGGCGTCGATTTCGGTTCGCTTTATACCGCTTACGGCACACCGGCACAAGCCCCGGCCGTCGGGGACATCAGCGCCAAAGGCATCGCCGGCGCGCTGTTGAAAGCCGCCGGCAAAGGCCTGCTTCGCGGCAGCCTGGACGCCGCGGTCGACGAGGCGCTCGGCTACGCGCAGGGCCTGATGGGCAACCTGGCATGCAAACCGAACGGCAGCCCCGCCGTCGAACTGGGGCTCGACCGCTTCCCGCTGAGCGTGTCGCATTACCCTGAACGGCTGCTTGCCGGCGGCGGCACCGGCGCGGAGGAGGGCATCGTCAAGACCGCCGCGCAGCGTTACGGCGCCGGCAGGGTCTATTATCTGACCTACGACTGGCGGCTGAATCCGCTGGACATCTGCGACGACATCGACGCCATAGTCGACCGCGCCCTCGCCGAGAACGGCGCCGGAAAAGTCAACCTCGTCTGCGCGAGCATGGGCGGCATCGAGACCGTCGCATACCTCTCGAAATACGGTTATGATAAAATCAACCGCTGCGTCTTCCTCTCCTCCACGTTCGGCGGCCTGTATATCGTTTCGGACCTTTTTTGCGGCCGTCTGGCGGTTCCCGCCGACGCCCTGTATCATTTCACAGCCGATAAAGCGGACGGCAGCCCGGCGCTCAAACTTCTGCTTAAAATACTTTACCGGACCGGGGCGTTCGACGCCGTTTCCGCGATGGCGGGGCGTTTTCTCGCTCGTTACCGTGACAAAATATATGAAAATCTTTTACGTGACCTGCTGGGTACTATGCCGGTATGGTGGGCGCTCGTTTTACCGGAAGATTACGAGCAGGCGCTCGGGTTTATGTTCGGCGGCCGCGAAGAGGAGTATGCCGGCATCATCGACATATCGCGGCAACTGCAGGCGATGGTCGCCAACCGCGACGCGCTGCTGCGTGAAGCGGCGTCGCGCGGCGTCGCTTTCACGGTCGTCGCCAATTACAACAGCCCGGCCATGCCGCTGTACGAGCGGGCTTTCGCCAACAGCGACGGCGGCCTGGAGACGGCGCCCGTTTCCGGCGGCGCAAGGGTCGCCCCCTTCGGGCAAACCCTCGGGGAAGGTTATGTGCCGGCCGATCCCGCCCGTCTGTCACCCGACCGCGTCATCGACGCTTCCGGCTGCCTGTTTCCGGCTTCCACCTGGTTTGTCAAGGACGGCGACCACGTCGCCTGCTCCGTCGGCAGCGAATATTCGGACTTTTTGTTCTGGCAGCTCGACTGTCCGGCGCCGCCCACCGTTTTCACCGACGCGCGCTACCCGCAGTTCCTGCTCTCGGGCAGCGGCCAGACCATCGCGCCGCTGATCGGCTGAAACGTGCGCAGGCGTTACCGGTAACCGTTTTGCATTTTGATAGCCCCCGTCCGTGTCTCATAAGACCGAAACCCCATGGCAGGCCGAAGTCATCCTCGCCGACGGCAGCCGCCGCGTCGAAGCGTTCAAACAAAGTTTTGCGTGCGGCAGCGTCTACCGCCTCCAATCAGAGCCGCCGTTGGCAGTCCGCAAGCGCGAAGACGCCCGCCGCCATGGCCGCATAAAGGGAGGTTCCCTTGGCACAGACCGAAAGCAACGGTAAACCGAAGCGGACGCTCGCGGGCGAATTCAGCCGCGGCAGGCGCCTTGTTGCCATGCCCCCTGTGCTTTAACATAAGGGGCATGGCAATGCGTTGTCAAGGTGTGGGTTTTCTGCTCAATATAGGAAACGTTATTGACAATGTGGCTATTGCTATGTCAACTCTGGTTTGAAACATTTCCCCAGCCAAAACGGCTGATGTGGGCGACCCTTCAAATACCTAATATTCTAATATTGTTCGCCGGAATAGAGCCATGCGATATATGTTTCTTGACAATGTCCGTGGGCAATCTCACGCATGCCTTTTTCGCGATCAACTACTAAATTCAGTTTGTCTGCAAAGCTACCAATATGATTAGGATCTGAAATTATCTTCGCAGCAAAATTCACTTCGTCAAATGCTCCACCATATAACATGCAAGCTATATCATCCATGAAATTTTTAACCGACCAATTAAGAACACCTTTATCATAGTATTTTGAAACGGTAGGACACCAGTCATTCATCACAGCAATTGCATCGGCATAATCGTTTCTTCCATTAAATGAGCTGCCCGTGATGACACTAAAACATTGCGGAATCCTGGTGCTTATAACACTATTTAAGGTTTTTGTCTGTCCGTTTCGTTTAAAGCCCCATTTTGTCAAAGGTACCTGAGTGATTAAATCGCCATTGTTGTTGAAGTTCCAGATGTTTTTATTACTTGTGTTTGCGGTGGTTAAAACCGTAGGGCAGGCGAATGTATATGCATATATATTGGAGGCACTTGCATATTTTTGAGACGCGGTTAGCTTCCCGGCAATAATGTTCGCAACGGCAGCACCACGGCTATGCCCAACCAGCCATATCTTGTTTGTTGAAGCATATGTGGAAGGAATGCCACTTGTAATATCTGCCCACACTTGGTCTGCGGCCTTTGTGAAACCAGCATGCTCTATGCCTCCTGTCCCAATGTTGAAATTGCTGTGCCATTGCGCATTCCCGGGTGTCCCTTGAATGAAAACACAGTATATGGTATGCGATTGTGAATTTATTGTTATGAACTTTCTTGCAACGGTATATCCGACAAAATCGTTATCAGTTCTCGTAGCAGCCTTTTCATAATTCACTTGTCGAATAACCACATACCCCATTTTTTCCAATACGGACTTGATGTTTTCTTTATTATATGTAGCAGCAGAAAGGCAAACAGAGGCCTTCCCAAGGTCACGGTTTAATTGAGTAGCAGTTGCGGAAAAGAGTGTGTCTGAATAGTAAAATGGGACAGTAATATCCTTATTTGCAACCGATGACTTAAATTTCGCGGTATATGATCCGCTGGCTGCTTTCAGATTACCCATCCAAACATAATCACCATTGATTGTCCGGCCCCAGTAATTACCAGCTTCGTTGATGCTTATGCTGAATATCTCTATACGGGTGTTTATAGCAGATAATCTCCTGGTGCTATTGGAATAACTGCTTGCCTTTTCATAAAGAGGTACATCCGTTCTGTTTGTAAGATAGATGCCAATGGACTTCTCAACTTGTTTTGCGCCGCATTTCGTGCAGGTATTGCCCGAGAATGAATGCGACTCGTTTGTCTTAACTGAAGTTGCAGCCTTCACATAGTCGCACACTGTGCATTTGACTTGTGAGGTGGATGCGGTTTTTTCGTGCTGTGTGTCACTCAAGTTTTTGTATGTATATGTTGTTTGGCCTCCGGATAGCGTATGAGAGTGCGGGTTTAAGCCGCCCATGTAGATAT